>CAYPVA010000036.1:0-14098 GCA_964414045.1 uncultured Lishizhenia sp.
TGGTTACCAATTCTAGTTGTTCATTGACTAGACGGAATACAGTGTCTAGGCCATAAATTTCATTTTTGCGAAGTACCCAAAATTGCTGTCCTATTTGCTGAAGTTCATGGTACTTGTTGTCGATTTGATAAGGAAAACGCAGATCTCGATCCCATTGAGAGTAATCAGGTAAAGCAGGATTGGTGCGCAAACCCTTTAACATTTGGCTAGGCGTAAGTGCGAAAATGGAATCTGTGGTAATGGCAACATCCATGATGGGCTCTAGTCCATTTGTTGGATAATAAGTGTCTTTGATTTCGTCCTTGTCGGCATCAATAAGTACAATTGAAAAGTCATTGGCAGCATAGACGTATGCACCGTTTCTTTCAAAACGATTGATGCGTTTAGAGTTGGCAACATTTGCCAATTTAATTGCAGGGATGTTAGTGATGGTTCCGGACTTCCATTTGTCGATATTGCCGTTGGCATATCCAATATAGACTGCATTTTGCTGCGCATCAAAGTATACACAGGAAATTGAAACATCAGATAATCCGTTGAGCGCAGTTTTGAGTTCGCTTTCTTCAGTGTACGGGTTGTAAATAAAAAGACCATTTTCAAGTGCTGTGAAAACGCGCTCGCCATCTGTTACAATGTCAATGGCTTTGGCACTTGAAACATGAAATTTCCAAGATTCCATAGGTATCTGAGCACTTAGTCGATGAGGTACAAAGAGCAGCAAACAAAGAAAAAACAAGAGGGAGGAAACTATTTTAGTCATAGAAACTATTTTCTTTGATAATATACGTCGGGCGCTGCTTACTTTGCACAAATAGCTTGCCAAGATAAATGCCAACAATGCCAATTAATATCATTTGAATACCGCCAATAAAAAGTACAGAGGCAATTAAGGAAGTCCAACCGGTGATGGCTTGTGTTGTAAACATTGCGATATATACTGCGTAACAACCGTAAATAAATGCTAAAAACGCAAAAAACAATCCTAAGTAGATGGATAAATAAAGCGGCTTGGCACTTGAGGAGGTGATGCCATTTATGGCAAATTGAAACATTTTAGAAAACGAGTATTTCGTTTGTCCGCTGTGTCTTTTGGCCGGTTTATAATCTAGACCTATTTGCTGGAACCCGAGCGTTGGGATGAGCCCCCTTAAGAATAAATCGGATTCTTTGTAGCCTTGAATGGCAGTGACAACCTTACGGTCAAGTAAACGAAAATCGGCGGTGCCTTCTTCAATGGGAACTTCAGATAATCGATTGGCCAGCCAATAAAATACTTTGGCACTTTTACGCTTAAAAAAACCTGTGCTTTTTTCATCTTGGCGACGTGTATAAACAACCTCAGCACCATTTTTCCAGCGTTGATACATTTCAGCAATGAGCTCCGGCGGATGTTGAAGGTCTGCATCTAGACTGACTACAGCCGCACCACGAGCGTGGTCTAGGCCCGCCTTTAATGCATACTGGTGACCAAAATTTTTACTAAACTGCAAATAATGTACAGCGCTGTTTTGAGCCCGGCATTTCCTAATATTTTCAAGTGAGCGATCAGTACTGCCGTCATCTATGAATAAGTATTCATAGTTGCTACAGCCCATTTTTTGCATGGTTTGATCAAGCCTCTGTATTAGCAAAGAGATATTACCCTCTTCATTGAAAGTAGGAATGATCACTGAAAGTTCAATATGTTCAGACGTTAGAGACATGTATAGCGAAATTAAGCAATAATCTGTTCTATACCTCAGCTTATCGGGCTAACTTCAAGCGAATTCCACCTCCTTTCCTTATATTTGCCTAAATTCTGCAATATGTCAGCAAATCAACGTATCTCCACAGACAAAGCGCCAAAACCGGTTGGTCTGTACCCTCATGCCCGTCGAGTTGGTAACTTGCTCTTTTTATCGGGGGTTGGCCCTAGGGTAGCTGGCTCAGACGCCAACGATTCTTCTGTCCCAGGCCTTCAGCTTGACCACAACGGCAACTTCATCACTTTTGATTTTGAAGCACAATGCCGCAGCGTATTTGAAAACGTCCGCGCCATCCTTGAAGCTTCGGGTTCTTCTTGGGATCAATTAGTCGATGTTACCGTATTTTTAGTCAATATGAAACGTGACTTTCATACCTACAATCGACTCTATGCTGAATATTTCAAGGAAAATCTTCCTTGTCGTACCACAGTTGAAATCTCGTCTTTGCCTACTCCTATTGCCATCGAACTTAAATGTATAGCCACTATTGAATCTTAAATCATGAGCGCTTTTATTATCCGAATTATTCTTGCTGTTGTAGCCACTTTTTTCAATGTCTACCTTTTTGTTTCCGGACATTGGGGTTGGGGCATTACTTTTATTTTTATCACTGCCCTCATCATTCTTTCGTTTTTTAGAAACGAAAACATGATCCTAGCGCTCAACCAAATGCGGGTTGGCAATCAAGATAAAGCCAAGGCTTACATCAACAAAATTACGCATCCACAGTTTTTACCACGCAAGCAACACGCCTATGTCTTGTATCTCAGAGCAGTGCTTGGTGCACAAGAACTTGGTTTTGCCAATGCAGAACAGCTGCTTAGAAAAGCTCTTGGTTTAGGCCTCAGAACAAATGAAGACAACGCGGTTGCTCGTATGCACCTTGCAGGTATTTGTGCCCAGACAGGTCGCCGACAAGAAGCACTCACTTTACTTGCTGAAGCTAAAAAACACGATAAAAACGGAATGCTCCGCGACCAAATCAAAATGCTGCAACAACAATTACAGTCAGCGCCTTCAAAAAATCAAATGCGCATGGCACAAATGATGGGTGGACGCAAAAAAACACCTAAAATGCGCTAATATGTCAGACGCAAAGCGCACCATTGCGCCTTCATGGCCAGACTACCAATTGCTCGATGCAGGCGGCGGCAAAAAACTAGAACGCTGGGGAAAAATCATTACCATTCGCCCGGATATCCAAGCTTATTTTCATTCTGGCAAACCATTTACGGAATGGCGCGCAATGGCCCACTGGGAATTTGTAGAAGTACCAGGCAAAAATGGGCGCTGGAAAGCCCTTAAAAAGGATGCGCCAACTGAATGGATTGTTAGCTTTGGCAGACTCAAATTTGTACTAGGGACATCCACCTTCAAACATGTCGGATTATTCCCTGAGCAAGCCATCAACTGGAACCACATCGACAAATATGTCAAATCTGAGGACAAATTTTTGAACCTATTTGCCTACACCGGTGCCGCAAGCTGTATGGCTCGTCTTAAAGGTGCCGATACCTTCCATATCGATTCATCTAAATCCATTTTAAATTGGGCCAAGATGAATATGGACGAGAGTCGTTTGCTCAACATCCATTGGGTACTTGAAGATGCCCTTAAATTTGCCGAACGCGAAGCTCGCCGTGGCAAGCGTTACGACTATATCCTCATGGACCCTCCTGCATGGGGTAATGGCGTCAAAGGAGAAAAGTGGAAACTCGAAGATAAAATTGATCAGCTTTTTGCAGCTTGTGCAAATATCCTTGAACCTAGTGGCAGACTGACACTCAACACCTACTCGCCATCAATTGAAGCCAATTTACTCACTGAACTCGCCGAAATGTACTTTCCCGGCAGAGCAGTTACTCAATCTGAACTTTACCTCGAGAGTCAGACCGAGAAATCGCTTTATTGCGGTGAATTATTGCGCATCCATCCGCAAGACTCAGAGTAAGTCGTTGGCCAAGTTTATTAATTAGCTTTTGGTTAACAAGGGTTTAAGTGCTTGTTCTAAGCTATTGTATTGGAAAGAAAAACCGGTATCTAGCAAGCGTTGGTTGCTCGCTTTTAAGTCTGTTAAAACTAAAAATGCTTGCTCACCGAGTAACAATTTGAGGGCAAAAGCTGGCACCGCAGGGGCCCAAAGTGGCTTGCGCAATATTTTGGCAATGATTTGGGTCATTTCAAGATTGCTATTATTGGACGCGAGCACATTAAAAGTACCAGAAAGTTTCCTTTCAACGGCAAAAACTAGCAAAGCACAGAGGTCGTCGATATGAATCCAGGGGCACATTTGTTTACCCGAACCTATCGCTGAACCAAAACCAAGTGCAATTGGTCGTTTAATGGTATGCAAAGCGCCTCCTTGAGCGGCTAAAACCATAGCGATACGCAAAATACAACCTGAAGTATGTTTTAAAACCGCTTGATGTGCTTGCTCCCATTGTTGAACCACTGTGGATAAGAAATCCTGACCATACGGAGCGCCTTCGTGATATATAACACCTGGTTCTGCTGCATAACAATTGACACCAGATGCACCAATATAGTGTTTAAGCCGAGGGAGCTGTTGAGCTATTGCTGCTAAAAATAAAGCTGGTTCAACTCTTGATTCGATGAGCGCTCTTTTTCGCTGGGTTGTCCAGCGTCCCGAACCAATACTTTCACCGCATAAATTGATGATGACTTCGACTTCACTTATTTTTGATATATCCAATTCTTTTTTCATTGGATCCCAGAAAACATCTGTGGCTTTTTTAGGACGACGCGTTAAAATAAGTACTTCAAAACCTTTTTTCTCTAGCGCACTTTTCAAGCTTTGGCCAATTAGCCCCGACCCTCCCGCGATGAGAATGGTTGACGCTAGTTGCAGGTTCCCTTCAATTCCAGAATGGTTTTGTCCTTGCTCTGTTGAATGGTTTGACATAATTTTTCTTTTGCCGCTAAAGCCTTTTTAAACGCAATTGTGTCCTGATGGTTTGCCCCACCAGACCAAATCACTGCGCTTAATTTATTGACTTTTTGCGCTTGTTCTAAACATGAACAATAAGCTTTATTGTCTTGTTCGCACGCACTCGCCATAAATAGGATGAGCCCTGCAATGAGGCTGATATATTTTTGATGGATCATGGAACAAAAATACAACTAAATCGTACAAGGGTTCGATGCAAAAATTATTCTTGGTCTCCTTCCTATTTTTTATCGGACTTCTTGTTCACGGCCAAGATTGCACCTCTGTTTTCAAGCCGAAGAAGCAGCTAGTGGCCAGCACTTATCTATGTGTTGATGCCATGCAAGCAGATTTAGCCCAAGTACACAAACATATCATACAGACGCATCCAAATCCGACCTATTACACCACTACAGCCGCACTAATTGAGGCTTATGATAAGGCCAAAAAGGACTGCGAAAAGCCCAAAACTGTACTTGAGTTTATGCTGATTGTGAATACTTATCTCAATTCGCTCAAAGACTCTCATACGGGGCTCAATCCAAAAGACTTTTTATACCAGGTCAATGCAAACAGAAAGGTACTGCCCTTTTTTGTGACGCAAATTGAGCAAAAATTCTACTTATACGGTGGATTTTCTGATCAGCTTGAAGCCGCAGATGAAATACTTGGAGTTGATCAATACCCAATTGCACAATTGTATGAAATGGCTCAGGCCCTAAGTATGTGTGAAGGGGATGCACTTGAAGCACATAAAGAGGTTGCGCTCGATTACATTGGTGTGGCTTATAACCTACTTCAGATGAGCATTAAAGATCAAAAAGAAGCCAAATTTAATGTTGTAAAACCCAGTGGCGATACTATATTGATGCAAATACCTTTTGTTTCAACCTGGAAATATTTTTTAGCCAGTATGAGCGGGTCTCAAGATGACGTGGTTAGTTTTTATTTTGATGAACAAAACAGAGGGGTTCTCCAACTAAGTTCATTTCAGCCCCTATCTCTGCCATTGTTTCAAAAAAAGATAGATGACTTCTTTGCTGAGGTTGAGGAAAGGAAAAGTGAGCAAATTTACATCGACCTCAGAGACAATCTGGGTGGATTGCTGCGCGCCGAAGAGTACTTGTTTAGTTACATCAATACGAAGGGAATCTCGATACAGACCAATTACCTTTACAAGCGCAGCAACTATGATCGCTTTGCATTACTGAGCCCCATGCAACAATCCCAATTTGTCAATAGGGCAAAAAACGTTTATCCAAATGGCTTGATTTCAAAAGAATATGACTTTTACAGAATGCCAAAAGGCAGCACTTTCAACATTTTATATGACTACGTGCCAACGAATGCCCGTAATCATACCTACAAGGGAAAATGTGCGTTGGTCATGAACGGAAATTCAATGTCCGCGTCTGTATTATTTGCGGCGTGGTTTAAGCACATCAATCGCGGTGAAATCATCGGAACGACTTGCATGGGTGGCATGGGCGGTACATTCGGAAACCCCGCAACAATTACTTTAGATCATTCTCAGATCAGTGTCATTGTGTCTACACTCAAATTCACGCCTTTGCACATCAAGGATAAAATACTGGCCCCTATTGTTCCAGACATTTGGTTGAAAACCAGCAGGCAAGATTTACTAGAGCATATAGACCCTTTTGACCGCTATTTAAAGCAACTCAATTAGAGAAAAAACAAAAGTGTTACGATAGCATATCTGACCAACTTACCAATCGTAATCAAAACAAAGGTAGGCAGCCAAGGCACCCTGAAAAATCCCAAACCTATGCCGATGAGATCCCCGACAAACGGTAGCCAGCACAATAAAGCCATCCAACTTCCATAACGCTGAATTTTTATCTTCCACTGCTCGATTTTCTCTGGTTTAGCGCCAAACTTTCTCAACCAATTCGGATTTCCCAAGTAACCAATTCCATAATTGAGCCAAGCGCCCATGGAATTTCCGGCAGTCGCGACGGCAAGACAAGTTAACGGCTCATAGCCGTAATGAAACATTGCAGTTAAGAAAATTTCAGAGGCGACTGGCAAAATTGTAGCCGCCAGGAAACTTGCAAAGAATAAGCCTAAATATCCGTATTCGAAAGTCATGATATAAAAAAAAGCCGGTTGCCCGGCTTTTCAAATTTTGGTTTTAAGCATTAACGCTTCACAAATTTCTTTGTAAGTGTCATGCCGTTAGATGTCATTACTACGGTATAAATTCCAGCAGCCCAGCTTTCAGAATTGATGGCCAACTCATGAGAACCTGCAGCCAAACCGTTGATTGTAGTTGCTTGCATCACTTTACCAGAAACATCAGTTACTGTATAGCTAAGATCTGCATTATTTTGAAGATCAAAACGTAAAGTGGCATTAGCAAGTGTTGGGTTTGGCATCACCACTGCATGGCTTAACTCAGCCTGCTCAGCTACGCCAACAATTGGATCAAAGTTCATACGAACCATTGGTGTATTTGTAGTGTAGTACCAAGTGTTGTCAGCCATATCAAGGAAGAATGATGTTTGTGGCTCAGATTTTCCGGCATTTGACACGCGTAAACCTGCAGAATAAGCGCCAACAACTGCTAAATAAGTTGAACCAGCAGTAAGGTCAATATACGGATCTAATTCCATTACTAAGTTTGTTGCCAAGTTATTACTTTGAATAGCAAGTGGCATTGATTCAGATTCAAAAACGAAATCACCAGTTGTAGCATCAATTGAGTACAATTTCACGAAAATTTCAGTTCCAACAGTTGCACCATTGGCGCCACTTGGTAGACGAACATTGATTGCCTTTAAAGTAGCATCTTGGAAGATGTCGAAAAGGTTACCAGCTTCAAAACCGTCTGTTCCATTAGATGTACTACCTGAAGGCGTACCGTTATCACGGGCATAGATAAAGTCAGTTACTGAAAAATCAATGTTTGCGAGTGCATTATTGGCAGGAATGTCATCGGTTGAATCAGCCGTAATTGTACGAGAAATAGAGATGTTTCCAGGTGTGGCTGGTGGTGTGTAGAATGTAGTCAATTCAATGTTTGCAGTATCTAAAGATGCAATACTTACTGGTGCAGAAGAACCAGTCCAGGCACCGTTATTAGCATTGATGTTCAATTTAACGTTGTTTTGAGTATTCACACCGCCGTTGAATACGTCAGCAGCAAATCCTATTTCAGTGACTTGCTCATCTGGAATTTGATAATAAGGTAGCCCTGCCGTTCCCCAAAAACTTCCTGTTACAGAAAGGTCATTAGTTGGGTTTGTGACAATCTTTACGTCGTCAATGTACCATCCGTAAGTAATCCAAACATTTGGATTGGTTGCTGAGTTTGGATAGTTTGTCGTCCAAGAAAAACGCACCCAAATTGGGCTTGGTGTACTTGTCAGGAATGTAGCTAAATTGATGATTTTTAAATCTGGGTTAGCATAAGCAGCGCCTCCAGCGGCAGATAGAACAGTTTTATCTAAGTTGTTTCCAACGGTAGTAAAAGTTATGCCATCTGTTGAAATTTGAATTTCTTGAAGGTCATTGAATCGTGCACCATATTGTTGAAATTGTAATGAAACTTGGTTACTTCCACCCAAAGTTGCAATATCAATAGGTTGTGCGGTTGTCATGGTGTAGGTAACATTCAATGCTTGCGTTGCTGCTTGTGCATCTCCGTTAACCAATTCTGCATAATTACCGCCAGAAGTAGAAGAAATACCGTTTGCAGACCACCAACCATCACTGGTATTGTTGATGTTCCAACCAAATTCAATACCACTCTGTCCTGAGTTGTCAATGGTCCAGTTTGCTGGGGTTGAAAAGTCATCAGACCAAAGCGTAATACCAAGTTGTTTTTGTTCATTTGGTGCTTTGGAAAGCTCTTTTGGAGCATTAACCAAATCTTGAAATGTTTGTAAACGCGGGGCTTTCTGTGCAAATGCTACAGATGAAATGGCGCTCACGAAGAGTAAGAGTTTTTTCATTTTTTAGTGTTTAGGTAATAAAGATAAGTAATTCTATGCGTCTCTCAAAAAAGGAAGGTTGATTCGGCCTTCGCTTATGTCTTTTGCACTCATATTAACAACGAAAATTCCTTCTTGTTCTTGGGGTTCTAGTAAAGCTGAACCGAACATATCAATGGCTTGGCTATGCCCATTATAGTTCAGCTCATTGCCATCAACACCTACTCGGTTACACCCCAACACATAACATTGGTTTTCAATTGCCCTAGCCTTTAAAAGTGCGTCCCAATGAGAAATGCGTTTTGAAGGCCAATTGGCAACATATAAGAGCACATCGTATGCCGGACTGGTATCGATGAGTCTGTTGCGAATAAGCTCGGGAAATCGCAAGTCATAACAAATTTGCAAATTGATCTTCCAATTTTTATAAGTGACGATGGTTTCTTGTTGGCCGGCAGTAAAATATTGGTCTTCGCCACCCAAACAAAATGATTTTCTTTTATCGTAAAAAGAAACTTCGCCATTTGGTTTTACAAAAACCCCTCTATTCAGTATATGATCATGCTCCATACAAATGAAAGAGGTATACACCGCACATGATTTTTTTGAAGCCAATGTTTTCAAATAACACATTGCCTCCCCATCCATTGTTTCAGCCAAAGAGACATTCATCGTAAATCCGGTATGAAACATTTCGGGAAGCACTAAAATATCCATGTGATCTGACCCATCAAATAAACTAGAAATTCTATTTAAATTTTCCTGTTTATCTTCCCAAACTTGGTCAAACTGTACGATGCCTACTTTTAAATCTTGCATAGCTTGTCCATTGCATCTTGCAGTGTCTCCGTTGTTTTAGCGAAACAAAATCTTATTAAACCTAGATCTTTACCATCCGCATTGAAAACTGAAATTGGAATAGCTGCAACACCATAATTGATCGTCAATTCTTTGCAAAAATCAACATCTGACTTATTGGAGATATTTCTAAAGTTGGCCACTTGAAAATAGCTGCCTTCCGCGGGCAGTAATTCAAACCTGCTGTTGTTGAGCCCTGTTCTAAAGAAATCGCGTTTTTGCTGATAAAATGAACTCAATAACTTCACATCAGTCAAGTCTAGGTAATTTGCCAAAGCTGCTTGAGCCAGACTATTCACACAGAAAACTAAAAACTGATGCACTTTTAAAATCTCGTTCATTAGATGGCCTTCACAGACTAAATATCCAATTTTCCAACCAGTTATATGAAAGGTCTTGCCAAACGAAGAAACTATAATCGCCCTATCACGAATAGCACTTAGTTGATGAATAGATTGATGTCCTTTTTCAAATGCAATAAATTCATAAACTTCATCTGAAAGCAATAACAATTTTGGAAACCTTTCCATTAAGCTTTCCAAAGCTTGAAAATCGGATTCATTCCAAACTTTCCCACTCGGATTGTGTGGGTTATTGATGATGAGCAATTTAGTTTGACCTGTAGTATGTGCTTCAATTAAATTCCAGTCAGGTTCAAAAGTTTCCGTCAGGGGTACACGAATCGCACGTGCCCCAGCCAAGAGAACAGGTGCTTCATAGCAATCATAACTCGGGTCGAGTATGAGTACTTCTTCACCGGGGAAAACCAATGCTTGAATGGTAGTAAAAATTGCTTGAGTTGCGCCTGCAGTAATCAATACATCACCAATACCTACATTACGTTCGTACTGGTGTGCAACTAAAGCACATATTTTCTCACGTAACAATGGCAAACCTTGCAGTGGAGCATATTGATGCACATTCTCTTGAGAAACACGCAAGAGCTGTTCTTGGAGAAGTGGGTCTATAGGAAAATTAGGAAATCCTTGCGCTAGATTGATTGCACCATGCTCTTGAGCAAGTGCAGACATTGTGGTAAAGATTGTCGTGCCTACATTAGGCAACTTAGAAGTGGACATTTTACTTCAAGCCTGAGTCTCTGGTTGAAATCTTGAGTGACTTAATAATAAATTCAGTTCTACGGTTTAACTGATGTTGTTCATCTGAACAGTCAGACTTGGCATTGCGCCCTTCACATGGACATGCAGCTTTCAACTGAGATTCACCATAACCTTTTGAAGTCAGACGGCTTGGATTCGAAATTCTTGCCTGGATATAATCTGCAGCAGACTTAGCACGTCTTTCAGATAGACGTTGGTTATATTCCATATTACCCTTACAGTCCGTATGTGAACCTAACTCAACTTCAATCTTAGGGTACTTGTTCATGAACGCAACAACCTTGTCGAGTTCAATAATTGCATCTGCTCTTAGATCAGATTTATCAAAGTCATAGTAGATTGATTTCAGACCCAAAAGCGAAGTGATTTCCATTTCCAAAGAAAGTGGTTCGAGGTCAAGGTCGACTAAATCACGAACACTTACAACACTTGAATCAAGAACTTGGTAGTCAAAGAATACTTCTTTTGACACATAACCTTCTTTTTCAAGATATACTTTGTACCTGTGCTTGCTCTCAATCATAAGAGAGTCACGATTCTGTAACAAATTACCTAAATCGTCTGTCATTGCACTCAACAACTCAATACCCGTCGAGTCTTCAACAATGCGAATTTTTACTCCGGATAACGGAAGCAAAGTTTTCTTGTCTTTGACAACGTATTCAAGTTGCTTATCCAAGAATCGATCACGTAATTCAAAGGCAAAAACATCATCTGTTTCACCACTTGTTTGGCGATTGCTTGTAAAGTAACCGTGTTTGTCATCCGTGAACAGAATAGCTAAGTCATCATAGGCAGTATTAAATACATCTCCCATATTTTTAACCTCTAAATTGGTGAGGCTGAAAAGGTCATATCCACCTGTACTCTTGTGACCCTGTGAAGAAAAGTAAAGTGTATTTTTGTAAACTACTGGAAATACATCGTTCAAGTTTGAATTTACACCCCTAACGGCTTCCTTCTGACCAAACTTTCCATTTTGGAAAGTACAACGGTAGATGTCCATACCACCCATTCCACCAGCCATATCAGATGCAAAATAAAGCATGTTATTGGCCTCATCATAAAAAGGGTGTGTCGTGTTGTATTTATCGTTGTTGTATACAAACGGGAGTGGCTTACTCCATTGACCGTTACGTTGCTTAGTTGTATAGTAAATCGTTAATTTCTCGTTTTTATCGGAACCATAGTTGTTTGTGAAAAACAATAGGTCACCTGCTTTATTAGAAGAAATTGGACCATCGTAGTAACAAGTATTGATATTCATTGCTTCTCCTGACTCAGCACTCACTAAGGTCGGTGTCTTTAGTGAACATCCTTCTACTTTGTAGAGATCCGAAAAAGGCTTCTTTGCAAATTCATCCATGTCGATTTCATCGCAAGCATTGATTGCTGCCGATAACACATAAAGGTCACCCGCAAACTGACGCACCCCAAAATCATCGTGCTTCGTGTTGAAACATGCTGGAGTTAATAAAACATCTTGCTGTGCAAAGGATGCAAACAGTGTCAGAACTGCAAAATATACTAGCGATAAATAACGCATAAGAAAGAGCTATATCAATTGAAGAAGCGTGGACCCTGGCAACGACTAGCGTTGTTATTGAACTTGTAGCGCAATGCTACTTCATGCGACTGAATAGCCACACGACTCAAGTTTGATAACGGGTATGTGTAAGAATAACCAACATAAAAACGCGAACCGAAGTCGTAACCAACAATTGCACCGACAGCGCTATTCAATTGGCAGCTTAAACCGACGTCTAAACCATTTTTATTTGTGAAGATTGCATTCATATCTACTGTCCAAGGCAATCCGTCCATATAGCGAACCACCACGTTAGGACGCAAACTCCACATAGCGCCCATAGGAGCTGTACCACCAAGGTAACCTAGATAGCCACCACGATTGTCAACAAACAAACTCATATCACGATCAATGAAATCAAGGCTACCCACTCTAGGACGAGCAAAACCAAAATAAACATTCTTGTGATAAACCAAGATTCCGTAACCAGCATTAAACTGAAGACCAGTTGACATGTTACTTAACATATCTGGATCCAAAGCCTCTGTAGTTACAAGGTCAGTGAGGTTTACGGTCGTATTACCTGCGATTGCACGTACACCTAAAGCTACTTTCCATGAATCATTGAGCTTAAGGTGATAAGCACCATTCACAGCAAATTGCGTTGATTTAACGGGCCCTGTTTCATCTTGTAACAATGTAACACCCAATCCAAAATTATTGAGGATGTTGAAATTACCTGACAAAGTCATGGTTTTAGGAGCCCCACGCAAACCAGTCCATTGAGAATTAGCCAACGTAGTAATGTCATTGTAACCATTTGCGCCCGCTTGAGCTGGGTTCAACATCAAAGCGTTGAATTGGTTTTGACGATAGTTAGGATCTTGTCCTAGCGCTTGAAAGCTTGCTAAGACTACACCTATTGCAATTAAAATGCTATTTGTCTTTTTCATAACGTAATTGGTCAATGAATTACTATTGTTTTACTCGGTTGATATAAACGTAACCACTTAATTGTTTACCACCATCAAGCGTTAATGTGTAGTAGTATGTTCCATCAGGAACTGCCACACCATTACCCATCAAGGTACCATCCCAGTCATTAGCATAAGCTGAACTGTAGTAAACAAGTGTTCCGTAGCGACTGTAAACAGCCATTTGTTTTGTATTGTATCCTTCCAGACCTGGGATTACCCATGTATCATTGATGCTGTTTCCATTCGGCGTAAATGCATCTGGAACTTGAGGACCTGCAACATCATCACCTCCACAAGCGTCAGAAGCAATTACATTGATGACTACTTGTCCTTCAGCCTGATTTCCGCTGTTATCCGTAATAGTTACAGTTACTGTATTGAAACCAACTTGAGCACAATCAAAAGTTGTTTGATCGATACTTACAGCAGCTATACCACAATTGTCCGAAGAACCATTGTCAATTGCTTCGAAAGTAAGGACACCTACTCCATTCGCATCAAGTTGTACAGCTGCACTTTGAAGAACTACGACAGGAGCTTCTGTATCTACAACTGTAACATTTTGTGTGACTGTTGTAAAGTTTCCTGTTGCATCAGTGATTGTCCATGTTACTACTGTAGTTCCGATAGGGAAGCTAGCTGGTGCATCATTTACAATAGAAGCAATCGTACAGTTGTCAGTAGCCTCAGGCGTACCTAAGTTTACACCTGTTGCATCACAGAAGTTATTCGTATTAACGGTTACATGCGCAGGAGCGGTAGCTTCAGGAGCAACTTGATCCACAACATTAACCAATTGAGTTGCAGATGCCGTATTACCTGATGCATCCGTTACTGTCCAAGTTACAGTAGTTGTACCGATTGGGAATAGCGCAGGCGCATTGTTTGTTACTGAAGCAACTGTACAGTTGTCAGAAACAATAGGCGTTCCAAGTGCTACACCAACTGCTGTACATCCTAAGTTTG
>CAYPVA010000037.1:0-13958 GCA_964414045.1 uncultured Lishizhenia sp.
ATATCGCCATGCTCGGAACATGGTTGCTCTATGGATTTGATTTTCGGGATCCGCTCAAAACAGGTTGGCAACGGCTTTTTGTCTTACAGTTGGTCTTGGCAGTTGTTTTAGGATTTTATTTCTTGGATACTTTTCAAATTGGATTGCTCTTGGCCATTGCTTTGCTCAGCATCTTGTATCAATTTAAAATTCCCTTAATTGCCCAAAGATTTCATCTGAAAAGGTTTTTACTCGTGAAGAATGTGCTCATTGGCCTTTCGTGGGCAGCGCTGGTGCCTTTTGGCGCACATTCATTTGACGACAGCGCAGTGCAATTCTTGTTTTGGTTTGTGACTATTCAAGTCGGATACGGCAGTATCATTCGAGATATTTCAGATATTGAACACGATGCCAAACACCAGCTTCAAACACTCCCCATTAAATTTGGTGTCGAGAAAACCTTACTTTTTTTACACCTCATTAATATCCTCAGTTTATTCCTTTGTTTGCTGTTTGTCGGTTTTGATCCGTTTTCTTGGTTGTTTCAGCTCTCGTTTGTAGTGGTATTCTATAAAGCCCTGATTTTATTACAGGTTCAGCTCAATCACCGCAAACTGATCTGGACGCAATACCTCAATATTTTAACCTGCCTCTTGATTTTTATGCTTACCTTTTGGTTTCATTCATAGAAAAACATGCACCCTGAACCGGAAATAATTGCTTGCTCATTTGTTCATCCAATGCCCATTGCTGCTGATACTTTGAGTCTACTGATTTTAGTTTGTACAAGCGTTTTTGTTTTAGCTTGGGGTTTAGATGCGCTCACACATGCGAAAATTGCAAATAAAGACATCACAGACCGAGAATTACAAACGCACCGCATTCTCATCTTGAGCTCAGGTTTGTTACAAGCTTGCTTATTGCTTTTCTTTTGGTTTGATTACGAAGTGCTGCCTTTCTTTGTGGCCCTTCTTTTTACCCGAACCGTGCATGAAGTGATCGACGAAGTTAAATTTCATACGGAGCGCTGCACCTTTCGCGAAACCTGCATTCATTTTGTGATGTGGGTCAGTATTTTGTCCCAAATAGGATTTTTATTTTATTGGGGATTTTTCTTCCATTACCAAGGCTTGTTTGCTTTGCCTAGCTTTCATTTCATTTGGGGAGCACTGCTCGTTTTGCTGATGGCTGTGATCAGTTGGAAGGAGTGGTTTTTGGCGCCCTGAAAAAGAGTAAGACGAGAACAGGGAGTAGGGTGAGGTCGGAAATCAGGGCTACAAAAAGTGTAATGCTGATGAGGATGCCCATATAAAATGATCCCATGAACGTCGAGAAAATGAGCATGGAAAAACCACAGCATAAAATCAGGCTGGACAAAATCATGGCTTTGCCGCGTTCTAAATAGGCCCTTTTCAACGCATAAGATTTAGTGCTGCCTTTGGCGAGTTCGATTTTGAATTTGGCTAAGAGATGGATGGTGTCGTCATAGGAAATCCCAAATGCAATCGTGAATATCACTGCTGTGCTTGTCTTGAGTTCGATGCCTGCAAAGCCCATAATGGCTGCCACTGCCAACAACGGAATCAGATTTGGGATCATGCTGATCAGCATCATGCGCACTGAGCGGTAAACCAAACCCATGATCAAAGCAATCAAGAGTACCGAAAAAATCAGGCCTTCCACCAAACTTGCTGAAATGTAATCGATGTTGCGATCGAGTAGGTGTGCAGCACCTGTAAGCTGATAACTCACTTTGCCTCGTAAGGCTAACTTTTTGCAATAGCGTTCAAAGGCTTCATTTTTTTTGTGAATGGGTGCACTTCCGAGGTCTGCTAAATTGCCGTGCATGCGTCCGAAGCGTTCGGTACTATCTAGGATGGTATGCAAAAAAGCGCCTTTTTCGATCAGGCGTAGTTGTCTGCGAAAGCGTTTTGTTTCTCTTTTGGTGCTGGGTAATTTGAAGTATTTTTGGTTACCGCCGTGCGCGGCCCGATTAGCGATACAAAGGCTTTGAACCAATGAGTTTTTGATGGCTGCTCCGTAGGTTTTTTCCAGATAGCTTTCCACCTGAGCCAATTCATGGAGTACGACGGGGTCCCAAAAGCTAAGGTTCGGATCTTTGATTTCTATAGAAATATCAAAAGGCCTGATGCCGCCGTAGTGTTGGTCAATGAAGCGAAAGTCTTGTTTGAGTTGTTCCTTTGGATGGAGGTCATCCATGAGGTAGTGGTTGTTTTGAATTTTAAAAATCCCAAATAAACAGCAAATAGTAATGCCAATGCTGCTGATGATCACAGCCTTTCTTTGACGGATCAAGAATTGGAAGGTCCAGCGCAAGAATTTTTGCCAATAGGGTGCTTCGGCTTTTTGATGGATGTAGGTCGGCGCTGGTAGAATCACAAAGCAAATAGGCAACAAAAACATCGTAAAGAAATACGCGATGAGTGTGCCAATACCCGCAACTATTCCAAATACCTGGATGGGAATGACTTCCACAAAGTAAAGGCTGCCAAAGCCAATAGCCGTGGTTATGGAAGTGAGAAAGGCCGGAAAGGCAATTTCCTGATAGGTGATTTTAGTGGCGGTAATTTTGTCATGCCCTTCGCGCAGTCCTTGTAAAAATCTACTGACAATATAAATGACATCAGCCATGGCTACCACAAATAAAATGGTCGGCAGCGTGACCAACAAAATATTAATGGGTTCACCGAGAACTGCCATGCCGCCCAGAAGCCAGATACAGGCCATGACCATTACAGACATCGGAACAAACATACCCCAAGCCGACCTAAATGTCAGGAATAAAAAGAGTAAGACAAGACCCGCGCTCAGTATCAAGAAAAAAACCATTTCTTCCATCATCCGATCCACATAAACTTTTTGGCCGTGTGTCCTGCCCGATAAATGAACGCCATCAAAATGGTATTGATCGACGAGCATCTTTAATTTACCTAACATGACGTCGCTCTGCTTCCTAACAATGTAATCTTGGTGCCGAATATAAATACAAACCGATTGCTCATCTTTGGCCACTAATGTATTTTGAAGTTCAGGTGTCTGTTTGATGTGTGTTTGATCTTCTTTTAGGTACTTTTGTTTCATGTGGATGTAAGGATCCTCGATGAGGCCACCGAAACTATACATCTTGACTTCTTTGGCGTTGGTAATAGACAAAACACGCGATACATACGGAACCTCCTGTTCAATACGCAGCGTCAGTTGCTTGATTTTATTTAAGAATTCTAAGGAATAGATCCCTGATTTATTTTCAATGGCTAACAATAAAAAGTCGTTGTCTGATTCAAAACGCTCGCGGTGCTGTTTGTAGAAATGCGTTTGATGATCGTTGTCCGGAAAAAACTTTTCAAAATTGTAATCAAAGCGCAGCTCTTTTAATGCGGATAAAAAGAAAGCAGTGAGTAGGAGGATGCTAATGAGTGAAAGCCAGGCCCATACTTGAATTGAAATACTTTTAATGTTGTTGAAGCGCTTGAAAATCATTTGTTTAGTGCGAGCTGTTTTGAACAAATAAAAGTACGTGAAAAGCGATAAATAAAAAAAGCCAATCTTTCGATTGGCTTTTGTGGGGGTTGACGGGTTCGAACCGCCGACCCTCTGCTTGTAAGGCAGATGCTCTGAACCAGCTGAGCTAAACCCCCTTTTGATTACGAGTGCAAAGATATGAATAAAAACGAAATCGCAACAACAATTTCAGAATTTTTTAATGGTGCGGATGAAAATTAAAGCTACAGAAGCGCGATATGTAGCTCAATTTCATAAAGTTGGAATAGTGTAACCAATTGAATTTCTTTTCGTAAACTTTGTCTTATGTGTAAAAAAATGATGAAGAGTCTATACCTTTTACCCGTACTTGCTTTGTTGATTTTTTCTTGTAATTCACAAGAAAACCGCGCAGCCCTTTCCAGAGATTGGGCCCAAATCAAAGCGAAAGGTAAACTCACCGTACTGACTGAAAACAGCACACTTTCTTATTTTGAATTCAGAGGCAAGCAAATGGGCTTCGAATACGAAATACTCGACACTTTTTGTAAGGCCAATGGTTTAAAGCTCGAAGTGAAATCACTGAACAACTTAGCTGATTTCTCTAAATACTTGAACAAAGGGGAGGGTGATGTCGTAGCGGCGAACTTACCCATTGCTCTAGGGCAAGAGCGCTACATGGCTTATAGTATGCCGTATTACCAAACTTTTCAGGTATTGGTGCAAAGAAAATCGGATTCATTGATCAAGGAGCCAGCGCACCTTGCTGGCAAAAAGGTTTATGTCAGAAAGCACTCGGCGTTTGAAAAGCGAATGGTGGCCTTGCAAGACGAAATTGGTGCGAAAATTGAAATCAAATACGAACCCAATTTGCCTTTGGCTGAAGACCTCATTGATGAAGTTGTCCGGGGGCGCATTCGTTATACATTAGCGCATGAAAACCTGGCGCGTATTTCCAAGGATATGCATCCATTTTTAGACATTTCTACGCGCATGTCTTTTGAGCAGCGCATCGCTTTCGCCCTTCGCCCAAAAAGTAAGGTGCTCAAAGAAAAGCTCGATTTATTTCTCAATGATTTTTTAGCATCCGAGGCCTTTGTACAGTTGAAAAAGCGTTATTTCGACTACATATCAGCAACGCCAACCGAATTTTTCTTGACTCCCCGTGGAGCCATTTCTCCGTTTGATAAGTTATTTAAGAATGCCGCTAAAAAATACGGATGGGATTGGAAAATTCTAGCCGCAATCTCCTTTAAAGAATCTAGGTTTAATCCGAACGCACGTGGGTTTGGTGGTGCTTATGGACTCATGCAATTTATGCCTAATACGGGGCCTCAATTTGGTGTCGTTCCTGGTTCTAGCCCCGAAGCACAAATCAACGGAGGTATGCGATATTTGGTTTCAATGGGCAGGCTCTGGACTGAAATCCACGACGAACACGATCGTTTGTGTTTTGTATTGGCTTCTTATAATGCCGGCATATGTCATATACAGGATGCCCGAAACTTAGCCAAATCTGCTGGGCTTAATCCAAATAAATGGGAAGGAAATGTGGAATTAATGGTCGAAAAACTAGACGATCCTCGTTTTTACCGCTCAGAATTGGTGCGTTGTGGGGCCTACCGTGGTCACGCTACAAGTTATGTCAAGAAGGTATTAGGGATTTACGAGCGCTGGAAATAAATGATGCCCGAATCGCTCATTCTTGTTGTTCAAGGCCCAACCGCATCAGGTAAAACTGCGCTGGCCATAGCCTTAGCACAACATTTCAAAACAGAAATTATTTCCTTTGATTCTAGGCAATTCTATCGCGAAATGTCTATTGGTACGGCAGTTCCGTCAAGCTTTGAGCTTGCTGCGGTGAAGCATCACTTCATACATAATGAAAGCTACGCTCACGCGATCAATGCCGCTGAATTTGCCCAGCTGGCAAAACCTGTTTTAAACGATTTGCTCCTAAAAAACGGAGTAGCCGTATTGGTTGGTGGCTCAGCGCTCTTTGCAGATGCTTTATTACTTGGCCTTGATGAACTCCCACATGATCCAATCGTTCAGCAAAAATGGCAAGCACTTTACCGTGAAAAAGGCCTTGAATATTTACAAGAACAGCTTCAGCTCGTAGACCCGTCGTATTTTAACGCGATAGATATTCAAAACTCAAGGCGCTTGATTCGTGCATTGGAAATTGCTGAAATCTCTGGTAAATCGAATCTGGAATTGCGAAAGGGCTTTAAAGAAATACCAGCAAATTTACAGCGCTTTGTGATCAATTGGCCGCGCGAGCAGTTGTACGATCGCATCAATTTGCGTGTTGACCAAATGCTTACAGAAGGTCTCGAGCAGGAAGCCCGACAATTTTTTGAAGCCCATCAACAATATAAAACGCTGCAAACCGTTGGGTATGCTGAATTTTTTAATTGTTGGAAGGGGGAGCTAGCTGCAGAACAAGTGCCAGTTTTAATCAAGCAGCATACGCGCAATTATGCCAAGCGCCAATTGACCTGGATGCGTCGTTATTCGGAGGTACATTACCTCGATCCACTTTCTGCAACGCCAATTAGCCAGCAAGCACTTGATCAAATTGGTTAAAGAAATGTTAAATTGAAGAGACTACGCTGAAAAGGTAGCAAATTCGTAAGGAAACTATATAAACATGAGATACCTATTTTTCGCTTTAATGAGTCTTGTTGTGCTGCAAAGTCAGGCTCAAAAAATCAGACTAAAAGTTCTGGATCAAAAAGATACAACTGTTTACCTCATTAAATACTTTGGGTCAAAGTTGTTTTATGCAGACACCGCTGAAATGAAAAACGGCGAAGTCGTCTTTGATGGTGCCAAGCAAAAACCGGGTATTGTCGGTTTGTTTTTGCCGGGTCAACGATATTTTGAGTTTGTCTACAATAATGAAGAAATTCAGCTCGAAACAAAAGGCCCCGATTTCATGGCCAATCTCGTGATTAAAAAATCCGAGGAAAATAAAGTTTTTATCCCATACGTCAAGTTCATCTCGGCTAAAAAAGCAGATATCGCAAAGCTTGCAGAACAACGTGGTAAACTCAGTCCTGAAGACGCTCAATACAAAGCGCTCAGCACGCAAATTGACGCGCTCAACAAAGAAGTAGACACTTATCAAGCGCAATTGATTGCCAATAATCCGGGTCGTCTTGTTTCAAAGATTGTGAAGATGTCCATGGATGTTGTGGTTCCAGAAGCGCCAAAAGATGCCAATGGCAAAATCATCGATTCAAGTTTTAATTACAAATACTATTTTGCGCACTACTGGGACAACGTTGATTTCAAGACGGATGCCCTTGTAAATAACCCAATTTTTGCCAATAAGCTCGAGTTTTATTTTGGCAAACAAATGATGATCCAACACTGGGATACCATCATTAAATATGCTTTTCAGTTTTGTGATGCGCTTGATCCCAAATCTAAGATGTTTGAATATTCAGTAGGATGGATTGCCTCAACTTACGGAAAGTCAGATATCATGGGTATGGACAAGGTATATTATTATATGCTCAAAAGATATTTCTGTACCAAAGATGCTTCAGGAAAGTCACCTGCCTTTTGGGTCGCCGAAGACAAATTCAAAGACCTTTGTGAAAACTTAGACAACAAAATGAATACGGTGATGGGCATCATGCCGCCAAACCTCATTTTGCGCGATACTTCTGATACCAAGTGGCTCGATTTCTACAGCCTGAAGTCTGAATACACCATCCTCTATTTCTGGGATCCAGAATGTGGACACTGCAAGAAAGTGACGCCAAAAATCCAAACACTCTATGCTGAGAAATGGAAGGCGCGCAATATTGAAGTATATGCCATTGGCAAAGGAGTGGGTAAAGATTTTGAAGCTTGGAAAAAATACATCCACGAAAACAAACTGACTTTCATCAATGTGGCGGTAACCAATAGCATTTACGAAATTGCAAAAGTGACTCCTGAGAAATTAGTGCAGTTGTATCCGGGTGAAAAAGGCAAGCCAACCACACTCCAGAGCCTCAACTACCAACAGACCTATGATATTTATTCCACTCCGAAGGTTTTTGTCTTGGACAAGGATAAAAAAATCATCGCTAAGAATTTATCGGTATCCCAATTGGAAGACTTACTTGACCGCTTGCAAAACAAGTCTGAATTGCCAAAGTTGTTCCCGCCAGACCCAGAGGAAGACAAACACATGCAACAAGATTAATTCATGGTGCAAGATCTTCGCGTAACGCTTGAGCAATCAAAACAATGGTTGATCACTACTCATAAAGGCCCTGATGGTGATGCTGTCGGAAGCGTAGTTGCATGGGCCGCACTGGCGCAGCAACTCAACAAACCTTTCCAGATTATTTTCCCGGATCAACCGGCGGCTTATTTATTGCCTTTTCTAAGTGTTTATGAATGGTCCGTTTTTGATGTGACGCTTTCCTATGAGGCAGACCTGCTGTTTTGTCTGGATTACAATGCGCCGGGCAGAGTGGGCGAACTCATGGCTGATTTTGTTTCGGCATTTGAAGCCACAAAAGTAATGCTCGATCACCATCCGGGCCCTGCGGCTTTCTGCGATATTGTAGTGTCTAGGCCCAAATTGTGTTCAACAACACAAGTCATTTATGAATGTCTAGAAGAAATGGATTGGCTACATTATGTCAATCTGCCTATGGCGCAGGGCATTTACTTGGGTTTAATGACAGACACCGGTTCTTTTCGCTTTCCATCCGTTGATGCAAAAACACATCATATTGCAGCGCATTTATTGAGTTTAGGGCTTGAACAATACAAGATACATGAGGCCGTATACGACGTCAATACGGTTTCGCGCTTACAACTTCGAGGTTTTGCCATCGCTGAGAAATTACAGTTATTCGAAGCGCAGGGGATAGGCATCATCACGTTATCAAAGGAAGAACTTGAAAGATTTAATTATCAAAAAGGGGATACCGAAGGATTGGTGAACGTTATTCTCTCCATTGCGAATATGCAAGTGGCCGTTTTCATGATGGAAACTACTGAGGGTGTCAAATTTTCTTTTCGATCCAAAGGGGAGCGTTTTGTCAATGTTTTTGCACAACAATATTTTGGCGGGGGTGGTCATCAATATGCAGCCGGAGGCTTTTGGCCTGCTGACTTGCAAACGGCATTGGATCGCCTCATGCTGCACCTCAAAGAATTGTAAGCATGAATAGTTTATTGCGTCTATTTTTCTTGTTTCTATTCATTTTTGGCTTAATGAGTGCCTGCAAACGCCCACAGCCAAACACACCGAAAAACACAAACTGGAGCAACGCACATTCCGTGGACTTCAATCAAGAATTGAGTGCCCGCGAAGAACTCAAAATCAATACATTTTTGGCGCACTATCGCGAACTGAAAATGCAAAAAACCGAATCCGGTTTGCGTTACATGATTTATCAAAAAGTTTCAACGGAGCTCCCATTAGCACTTGATGGTCAAAGGGCTGCCATTCAAGTGGTGGTAAAGACCCTCGATCAAAAGCTGTGTTACCAAACCCCCAAAGACGAAGTAGAATGGCTCAGCATTGCGCATTCTGAAAAAGAAACAGGGATCCACGAAGCTTTGTTGCGCATGCGAAAAGGAGAGTCCTCGAAATTGATATTGCCGAGTTATTTGGGGCATGGATTGTTAGGGGATCGACAGTCAATACCTCCTCAAAGCATTCTTTATATTGATCTTAAATTGATTGAATTACAATGAAATATATCATAAGTCTTTCTGCACTATGCTTGCTATTGTGGTCTTGTAATGACACGCCTCAATCTGCTGGTCAGTCAAAAAATATTGTGAAAGCCAATTCGGCAAAAAATACTGATTTTGATACCAGTGCAGGTGCCGCCAAACAAAACCTGATCAATTTTGAAAAAGGGAAGGTAAGCAGTACTAAGAAATTGGCCAATGGTATTGTGATCAAATGGATCAATCGAGGAAAGGGGCCGCGTTTACAGGCTGGTGAAATGGCGCTCATTGACTACCGCTTGGCTTTGCCTGATGGTAAAATTGTAGATGGCAATAACCGCATCAAGCTGCCTTTTATTCCGTTTGTGATTGGTTACAGCATGCAAACTGCCGGTTGGGACCTCGCCTTCACAGAACTGAAAGTAGGGGACTTCGTTAAAGTGGAAATTCCGGCGGTCTTGGCTTATGGATCCAAGGGGATCAAAAACGTTATTGAACCCAATACAGATAACTGGCTGTTTGTCAAAGTCATATCTAAAGTACAGCCAAGTATCGATGCTGACGGTGTCAGAAGTTGGCGCTTGGCTCAAGGAGAGCCTTTTGAGTTAGCTGCTGATGCTGAGAAAGAAATCGCCTATGAATTCATCGCATCTACACCGAATCGTCCGAATGCCATCAACGCACGAAAATTCCCATTGCGTTATGTGCCAGGGCAAAGAACAGTGGTGCCAGGCCTTAGAAAAATTTTAAAAAATGCCTTAAAAGGAGAGCGCTATTATGTGATTCTGAGTCCTCAGCAGGCCTATGGCAAAAAAGGATACAATAATGTGATTGGTCCTGATGAATCTGTTTTCTTTCTGGTGGATATCCTAGGAGTCAGGTCCATTTCATAAGAATTCTGTAAATTTGCATTGAAATTATTGGTTTTGCAGAAAGTTTTCCGTCTATTTATTGTTTGCTTTTTTACGGCATCTGTGCTGCAAGCACAGCGTGCACTCGACACCATCGATACTGAGGTCGGGAAGATTGTTTTGTACAGCAATAAAACGTGGTCTTTCCTTCAAGTCTCTACTTTTGATGGCATCATGAATCCGCGCATTCATCGCGAAATGCTTGCTCAAGACCCTAGTTTCAAGCATCCTTGGAGCAACGATGTCTGTTTCACGAGTCGCAATGATATGGGGAAACTCAAAGACACCCTTTGGCTTTGTGTCAATGATGAATACGATCAAAATTTTCACATGCCAGCCCCTGGGCTTGTTACTTCTCGCTATGGTCCTCGTAATGGAAGAAGCCACAATGGCATCGACATCGATTTGGAAACAGGAGACACCGTATACGCAACTTGGTCAGGTAAAGTACGCTACGCCAAATACAATGATGGCGGCTACGGCAATTTAGTCATCATCAGGCATCCTAATGGCCTCGAAACCCTTTATGCCCACTTGAGCAAGTTCTTGGTTTATCCCGATCAAGACATCGTGGCTGGTGAGCCTATCGGTCTAGGTGGTAATACTGGTCGCTCGTATGGTTCGCACTTGCATTTTGAAGTTCGTTTCTATGATGTGCCCATGAATCCAGAAGAAGTCATCGACTTCGCAGCCAAGGATCTCAAAAATGAAAATCTTTTTGTACACAAAGGCCTTTTCAGGCCAGGTGCAAAACCTTCAGATTATTACGAAGATCATCCTACTGAAGTGATTCAAGCACCAGTTGTTGTCAGAACACCTCAAGTAAGATATTACAAAGTAAGACCCGGTGATACCCTTACCGAAATCGCTTCTCGCAACGGCACAACCGTTTCACAATTGTGCCAAATGAATGGCATTAAACCCACTTCCGTTCTTCAAGTAGGACGCAGTCTAAGAGTCAAGTAACATGAAAAATCTATTGATCCTCACCATCCTGCTCACAGGACTCAGCGCTTGTTCTGACTACGCCAAAATCCTTAAAGGTTCTGATTACAGTCAAAAATTCGTTACAGCCAACGAACTCTACGATCAAAAAGAATACAACAAAGCTATTGTGCTCTATGAGCAAATCTATCAACATGCACCAAAGTCAGGTGAAGGAGAGGTTTCTTATTACCGCATGGCAACGTCATATTATGCGATTGAAGACTACTACATGGCGCAGTACTACTACAGTTCTTACATGCAGCGTTTTCCCTACAGTGATAAATCGGAAGAAGTGATGTTCATGATTGCCATGTGCTCTGTAAAAAACTCCCCAGAATACAGCCTTGATCAAACTGAAACTGAGTTAGCCATTAGTAATGTTCAGCAATTCGTGGATCGCTACCCAGGTTCTTATCTTGTTGATTCTTGTAACCTGATCATCGATCAACTGCGCTACAAACTCGAACTTAAGGAATATGAAGCTGTAGCACTCTATGACCGCACTGAAAATTTCAAAGCGGCGGTGGCTTCAGGGGAAATATTCATGGAACATTACAGCCGATCAAAATTTTTAGAAGAGGTGCATTACATGGTTGTGAAAAATTCTTACTTCATGACGATTAATAGCATTGAGAGCAAAAAAAGTGAGCGCAGTTCTCAAACTATTGAAAGATTCCGTAACTTTGCCATTCGCTACGCTTCTTCGAAGTACCTAAAAGAACTGGAAAACTACGTGGCAGCGCTCGAAAAAATTAAATAAAACACACATGAGTTTCAAAAACACAACAGCAGAACGTACTACCGTTACCCGTGACACCATCTTAGTTGAAGAGAAAACAGGTAATATCTACGAATCTTTGGTGGCTATCTCTAAAAGAGCCAATCAAATTTCTACTGAACTCAAAGAGGAATTGACTCAGAAATTGCAAGAATTTGCAACTCACACTGACAACCTCGAAGAAATTTTTGAAAACCGCGAGCAAATCGAAATCTCAAAGCATTACGAAAAGATGCCAAAGCCAACGGCTATTGCCATGGAAGAGTTGCTTGAAGAAAAAATCTACCTCCGCAAACCTGAGGCCTTGCAATAAAAATGTTTGGTAAGCGCATCCTTCTTGGTATTACAGGAGGTATTGCCGCCTACAAAACAGCCTCCTTAGTCCGTCTGCTCAAAAAGAGTGGGGCAGAAGTTCGTTGTGTACTCACACCCTCCGCCACTTCTTTTATCAGTCCACTCGTACTGGCAACGCTTTCTGAAAATCCTGTCAATATCGAATTTTGGAATAAAGAGACCGGCCAATGGACCAACCACGTAGAACTTGCATTGTGGGCCGATGTCATGCTCATCGCTCCGGCTACAGCCAATAGCATCTCAAAAATGGCCAACGGTGGCTGTGATAACCTGTTATTAGCCTGTTACTTATCCTTAAAATGTCCTTGTATCATTGCACCTGCAATGGACCTCGATATGTACCAACATCCAAGTTTTAAAAGAAATTTGGCTACCCTTCAAAAGGATAAAATACAAATTATTCCGGCAACTTTTGGCGCTTTAGCGAGTGGTTTAGAAGGACAGGGCAGGATGGAAGAACCTGAAAATATTTGTCAATTTGTGACTGATTTTTTTGTCCAACAAAAAAATGAAGTCCAGGTAGCACAACAAAGCATACTCATTACTGCAGGCCCAACGCTAGAACACCTTGATCCTGTTCGATATATTTCCAATCATTCTACCGGTGCCATGGGCTTTGCACTAGCGCAAGCTGCTTTGCAAAAAGGGCATGAAGTGACGTTGATTACGGGCCCAACTCAATTGAATTTATGGCATCCAAAGCTAACCAGAATTGATGTTCAAAGTGCCGAAGAAATGTTGTCGGAAGTTCAAAAACATTGGGCGCAAACCGATCTAGGTATTTTTAGTGCTGCTGTGGCAGATTATCGACCATCTCAGGTTTCAAGTATGAAAATAAAGAAGCAAGAGGAACACTTGAGCTTGGCACTTTTAAAGAATCCTGATATTTTGGCCTGGGCTTCAGCCAATAAAACAAACCAAAAAGTAGTCGGATTTGCACTTGAAACAAATAATCAGGAAGAAAATGCGTTAAAGAAACTGAGCGCCAAAAAACTAGATTACATTGTGCTCAATACGCCTCAAGAAGGCATCAGTGGTTTTGGCGCGCCAACTAATATTATTACTATCTTCGGAGCTAAAGGTCAAAGAATTGCTTTGCCATTAATGTCAAAGTTAGCGGCGGCTCAAGCTTTGTTAGAAATACTCGATGAAAAGACACATGAAAAATAGTCTAATTGCATTGTTTTTAACTTGTTTTTCAAGTTTAGTACAGGCCCAAGAACTCAATTGCCAGGTAAATATTGTGGTCGACAACAAGGTCGAAGTCAGTTCTACTGAACAAGAAATCATCAATCAGATGAAGCAAAGCATCACTGAGATCATGAACAATACAGCCTGGACCAAAGATAAATTCAAGACCGAAGAGCGCATCAATTGTAACATCCAAATTCAGATCCGCGAAATTCCGTCTACAGGAGCCTACAAAGGGGATATTCAGGTTTCAAGTGTAAGACCTGCTTTCAATAGCAATTACAATTCCACCCTTTTCAATTTTCAAGACGAAAACTTTCAAGCAGGTTTTTCAAGAGGAGCTGTCTTAAATTATGTACCCAATCAATACCGCGATAACCTCACTTCGATTTTAGCCTTCTACGCATATTTTATCATCGGCATGGATTACGACTCTTTTTCACCTAAAGGAGGGACGCCTTATTTTCAAGAGGCGCAACAAATCGTAACGCTCGCCCAAACTGGAGGGGCGCCAGGCTGGAAATCTTCTGAAAGTAGCAAACGCAATCGATTTTATTTAGTAG
>CAYPVA010000038.1:0-13889 GCA_964414045.1 uncultured Lishizhenia sp.
GTAACGAGTGCCATATCGGCTATACTGAGCGTATCATAAGTATGACCTTGCACACAATTGATCGAAGCAGGCAATCCAAAAGACTCGTAATAAGCTAAGGAGATATGCGGAGCGCAAACCAAATGAATGCGATGCGTACTTTCGAAATTCTTAGCGGCTGCTAACATGACAGGAAGCAAGCGCTGTAATTCTTGTTTACGCGAGCCCGGTAACAATGCTAAAATAGGTTTATCGTATTGTACATCCACTGGAGCCTTCCTTCGATAAGTTTCGATTTCATCCAATAACGGATGTCCAAAATATGCAACTTTCAAGCCAAATTTGGCATAAAAAGCGGGTTCAAATGGCAAAATGCAATAAAGTTGGTTTACATTTTTTTGAATGTCAAAAACCCTTTTTTGCTTCCAAGCCCAAACAGTTGGTGAAATATAATAAAGTACTTTGATGCCGTGGTCTTTGGCCCATTTAGCCATGCGCAAATTAAATCCGGGATAATCTACCAAAACGAGTAGGTCTGGTTTTTCAGTGAGCAATTGTGCTTGGATCGTTTTGAATTGTTTGCGAATAACTGGTAGGTTTTTAAACACTTCCCAAAAACCCATGAAACTCAATTCTCGAATATGCTTGTCTATTTGAACGCCT
This sequence comes from uncultured Lishizhenia sp., assembly GCA_964414045.1. Classification (GTDB taxonomy): domain Bacteria; phylum Bacteroidota; class Bacteroidia; order Flavobacteriales_D; family Crocinitomicaceae; genus UBA952. Next base: position 643 of record CAYPVA010000038.1, read on the forward strand.
TCGGCTTTGAGGCGGTCACCGCCCCATGCTCGAAATTGTATTTGAGGAGCAATTTGCTTCCAAGCTGCGACTAAGTTAGCTGCGTGTAGGTCGCCAGATGCTTCGCCACTTAGGATATAAATTTGAGGATTTGCTTTCACTCCAAATTAAAAAAGGTTGACGTAAATCATGAATGGCGCATAAAGTAACATACCAAAAACGATCCCTCGGGTAATAAAATATTGTTCTCTGTTCAGAAAAAAATAAAACCACCCTAGATTTCCAATCAAACCGAGCGATAAATATCGGCTTGAAAATTCAGGGAACTCGAGCGTTTGATGCCACAGGTATTGGAAACTTTGCCCGTAGGATTGAGACAGAATAAATACGATGAGCGGCAAGCAGATCAGCGGCGAAATTGCTCCGATGGCTAAGCCTTTGAAAAATGCGCTATTCAAATTTTGTTTCATTTTCCCAGGATTTGAGGGTTTGAAGATGAGTATAAGCCGTGAGGTCGAAATGTGTAGGGACCACACTCACGTAGCCAGCCTTCAGCGCATGCAGATCTGTGTCTGGTCGTTGATCGAGGTCTGCAAATTCGCCGCTCAGCCAAAAATAAGTGCGGCCGTATTGATCTTGTCGTTTTTCAAAGCGATCGGCCCAATAAGCATGCGCCTGTTTGGCAATTTTGATTCCTTTAATTGCCGTTAACGGAAGATCGGGAATGTTTACATTGAGACAGCAATTTGCTGGCATGCCATTTTTGAAAAAAAGTTGGAGTATTTGACCAATATAGAATTGGGTAGCGCTGAAATCGGCATCTGGTGCAAAATTGCTGAGCGAAAAACCTATTGAAGGGATACCTTCCATGGCGCCTTCAATGGCGGCAGACATAGTGCCCGAATAAAGTACGTTGGTTGAAGAATTTTCACCGTGATTGACCCCTGACAGGATCAAATCTGGCTTGCGTTTCAATACTTCATATATACCAAGCTTTACGCAGTCTACGGGTGTTCCACTGCAGGCATATGCAAGTGCAGGGGCATGTTTTTTGCTTTCAAAAAGTCGGAGTGGATCGTGAATGGTGATGGCGTGACCCATACCAGATTGAGGTTTGTCAGGTGCGATGACCACAACTTCGCCAAAATCTTTTGCAATTGCGACCAATGAGGCCAAACCCTTGGCATCAATACCGTCATCGTTGGTAATTAAAATGAGTGGTCTGCCCGCTGATTTCATATTGTAAAATTAGTCAAATATCGCCTCGAAAATGCTAATTTTGAAGCAATGAGTGAGAAAATCAAATGGATCACAGCAAAGCAGCAATACGCTTTTTGCGCGTTGGCTGTCATACCTGTGCGTACAGAACCTAAAGACGCAGCTGAACAATGTACCCAATTATTATTTGGCGAGATCATTGAAATCTTATCGATGAGTCATCCCTGGATTCATGTCCGCAACTTGCACGATGGCTACGAGGGATATATTGACTTTAAACAAGTTTTGCCACTGACCCCAAAAGAACTCAGGCGCTGGCAAGACGACCAAAAAGCCAATCAAGTTCAACTACGCCATATTGATGGCCCAATGGGCAGGCAACTGATACCCGGAGGCAGCTGGATTGGTCATCAAAACAAGTTTCAAATCGGCGATTTCAACTACCAAATAACTGGGCCAATTGAAACAAATGCTGCTCACCCATTTAATGCATCCAATGTTTGGGCATACATCTTTAGCTTCCTTAACGCGCCGTATCTATGGGGAGGTCGCAGTATTTTCGGTATCGATTGTTCGGGCTTTATCCAAAATATCTTTCGACAACTCGATTACAACCTACCCCGAGATGCTTATCAGCAAGCGGAGCTCGGAACCGTTGTGGCTTTCGAAGAGCGCACGGCACTTGATCTGGCGTTTTTTATCAATGCAAAAGGCAGGATTCATCATGTAGGTCTGCTTACGGCTGATCTTCAAATTATTCATGCATCCGGACAAGTAAGGATTGACCAACTTACTCCTAGCGGAATTTTCAATGAAGCCGCCCAGCTTGAAACACACAAACTCTTCGAAATTAGACGAATTATTCACGCATAGAACCCGCAATCTGAAGCATTCTTCCGATATTTGTAAAAAATTAAATAAACATGAAAGACCAAGCAATTTTTGATTTAATTAACGCTGAAAAACAAAGACAATTACATGGTATCGAGCTGATTGCTTCTGAGAACTTTGTAAGTGATGACGTCATGCAAGCCATGGGTTCAGTTTTAACAAATAAATATGCAGAAGGTCTTCCAGGCAAAAGATATTATGGTGGCTGTGAGGTAGTAGATAAAGTTGAGCAACTTGCAATTGACCGCTTGTGTCAACTTTTCGGTGCTACTTGGGCAAACGTACAACCACATTCTGGCGCACAAGCCAATGCTGCTGTTTTCTTAGCTTGCTTACAACCAGGTGACAAAATTTTAGGCTTCGACCTCGCTCATGGCGGACACCTTACACATGGCTCACCAGTCAATTTTTCAGGAAAACTATACAAACCATTCTTTTACGGCGTATCCAAAGAAACCGGATTGGTCGACTACGACCTCATGGAAGAAACCGCGCGTCGTGAAAAACCAAAAATGATCATTTGTGGTGCATCGGCATATTCCAGAGATTGGGACTACGCGCGCATCCGAAAAGTTGCCGATGAAATTGGTGCACTTGTGTTAGCAGATATCTCGCATCCTGCTGGCCTTATTGCCGCAGGCCTACTCAATGATCCACTTGAGCATTGCCATATAGTTACCTCTACCACACACAAAACACTAAGAGGGCCACGCGGAGGAATCATCATGTTACGTCATAACTTTGAAAATCCATTTGGATTGCGTTGGAATAACGGAAACCTCAAGTCAATGGGTGCGCTCCTTGATGCAGCTGTATTCCCAGGCATTCAAGGTGGGCCTTTAGAGCACGTTATTGCTGCCAAGGCAGTTGCTTTTGGCGAAGCGCTCGACCCTACCTATAAAGTATACATGCAACAAGTCAAAACAAACGCTGCAACTTTTGCTGCGGAGCTTGTTAAATTGGGCTACAATATCGTTTCAGGTGGTACAGACAACCATAGTATGCTCCTCGATTTACGTTCAAAAGGAATCACAGGCAAAGATGCGGAAAACGCACTTGTGTTGGCAGACATCACCGTTAACAAGAACATGGTTCCTTTCGATACTGAATCTCCGTTTGTTACTTCCGGAATCAGAATCGGTACACCAGCACTTACTTCAAGAGGGGTCAAAGAAAATGAGATCAGCCAAATGGTTCAACTCATTGACCGCGTACTGATGAATGCTAACAACGAGCAAATCATCACAGAGGTTCGAAACGAAGTGAATGCCCTCATGAGTGGCAAACCACTTTTTGCCTGGTAAGCCGACATTTTCTAGGATCAAATCAATATGGTCTTCCCGTCTAAAAAAGATAGCTTTCGTTGGATCATAAGTGGCATCGTTTTTATACTGTACGCGGGCATTTCACTTTTGATTTATTTGACAGAAAAAGATGTCACCGCTTTTTACGGCCTTGGAACAGTATGGATATTATTGACCATCTTTATGGCTTGGATTTTACCAGCTTCGACGCGCTATACCTTTCTTGAAGACCACCTTCTTTGCCAATGCCTAGGCTTCAAAAAAAGAATTTACTACAAGACCTTTCATAAAGTTGAAGCCTCTAATGGTCTATATGCAGGTTTGAAAATGAATACCGCTTGGAAATGTCTTGTAGTGCGCTATAACAAATACGATGAACTGCTCATTTCCCCTGAAAACGAAGCCTTATTTATAGACATTTTTGAAGAAAAAAAGGCTCAATTTGCCAAAGCAAATTGAGCCTTCCTTTTTGAATCAATACCAATTTTTTGGGTTCAATTAATCAATTCCTATTTTTCCGGTGCTATTGCCATGACAACTATTACAAGCGCCTGTTGTCAAGGAAGAGCCCATTGAAATACTTGCCCCAGATGGGCCAGTTACTTTCGGGTACAGACCTGTGTAATCGACATTAGCCGTAGTGTAAAAATTCCCTTTGCTATCGATGTCAATTGTATACTTCAATGTACCTGTACCGTTTGGACCTGTATATAATTCAACTTTTCCAGTATTGACGGTATTCTGCAGATTACTTTGATAAATTGTTCCTGCAACATTAAAGCAGCCTTCACCTTCACCAGATGCGGTATGACACTGCATACAATTCATGCCTTTGTTATGTGAATCATCGGCACCTAAACTACTGATGTTATCTTCATGACACGCCCATGATTTTTTACATGAACCCAATGTAAATAAACCTCCAACGAGGAGAGCGCCAAGGAAAATTTGAATTTTTGATACTTGCATAACTTATTTATTGTTTGTCTTTATTGAATTAAACATTTATTCTACTTCCTTATTTAATATTGCGAGTAGCTCATAAGCACCCAGGGTGACAATCTTCGCTTTTTTAAGTTGCCCCATATTTTTAGCGCCTACAGCACTTACGGTTTCATTCGCTAAGATGATGTCGATTTCGATCGGTAAAAAGTTGGTTCCTTCTTGAATAAAGACGACATCCTTGCCTTTGTATTGAACGATAGCCTCATTGGGAAGTACCCAATGGTCTGTTACTTCTGCTTGAATGGTGGCTTTTAAATAAGAACCAGGTGTGATGTCTTTGGGCAAACTTTTGAAATGACAATGCACTTTAACTGTTCTTTCAGGACTTATCTCACTTCCGATGAGAAAAACTGACGCTTGAACAGGCGCACGGTCTTCAATAAAGCTCAGCTCAACCTGCTGATCTTTTCGAAGATAAGACAAGTATTTTTCATAGACCACCAATTCGGCATGTGCATGCTTTAAGTCTATGATTTCCATGAGGCGATCTTTGGGTTCTGCGAATGCGCCAACATTGGCCGTTACTTTAGTAATGACTCCGTTAAAAGGCGAACGGATACTTTGTTCTCGTTGAATTTTGCCATTTTTTAGTGCCGCAATATTGACTTGTGCCATTTCTAATTTAACAGCCAGTCCACTTAACTTCGCCTTCGCTATCTGATAGGCACTTTTGGCTTGTTGAAAATTTTTGGCTGAGCCTGCTTCTTTTTCGAAAAGCTGTTTTTGTCTGAGAAAATCTGCCTCTAAAAAAGTCATTTCACCATTGACCTCTAAATACGTTTGTTGCAAGGCAACAATATCTGGATGCTCAACGGTCATTAATACTTGACCTTTTTGAACGCGCATCCCATCTAGCACTTTAATTTGCTTGATATAACCTCCATAGGGCATGGAGATATAGGACTTATTTTGAGGCGGCACTTCAATTTGACCGTTGGCAAAGATGCTAAGGCCTAGTGCTTTTTTTTGAAGACTTCCAATGCTTATTCCAAGGTTTTTCTGCTGTGCATTCGATAAGCTTAAGCCAGTTGCATTTATCGTTTGCGCGGTACTTTCTGCCTGAGTTGCGGTATTGGTTTGTTCAGAGGAACAGCTTTGTAATAGCACTAAGGCGCCCAAACAAAGCTTTATAGTGGAAAGATTAATTGTTTTCATTTGAATACCAGTTATATTGAATATATATTGTTTTGAGTTCGTGTTGCCATTGCAACAATTCTAATTCTAAAGCCAATTTGTGATCTTGCAGTTGAAAGAAATCGAGTAACGAGATTTGACCACTTTCTAGCTGTAAGGCAGCATCTGATTGCAATTGCGCGAGTTCGTTCTTTATTGTTGCTGTAAAATCGGTGTAGGCCGCACTCAATTCCAGCAGTTGGTTATATAGTTGCAATTGTTCTAAATGCAGTTGTTGCAACTCTTGTTGTTGCAATAATTCATTCTGTTTCAATGCTATATCCAAGGCCTCTTTTCGCTTTTGAAAGGCTTTAAAATCAATCGGGATTTGTGTCTGAACGACAGCACCCTGAAAGCGTTGATTTGGTCCGAAATAAACATCTTGACCTGAAATATTCTGAGTACCCACCAGCGTTTGATTGAAGTAACCTAACGCAACTTGCGGAACCTGTTGCGCTTTATTGAGTTGCATGTCAAATTTGATTTTTTGTGCATTGAGCTCGTATTGTTTAAGGATGGGATGCGGCTGTGCATTTGGCGCAAGTGGCAACTGTTGAAGGTTGATCGCTTCATCTTGACTCAATTCAAAGTCAGGACCTGTATAAGCTATAAGCGTATGTAATTGGGTCCATGAAAGCGAAAGCGCTTGCTGCAATTGCTTGATTTGTGCAGCTGACCTGGCAAATTTCGAGTGCACTAAGATGTAATCCATTTTTGACACTTCGCCAAGTTCGTAGCGCACCAACATTTTTTGATCCAGTAGGCGATAGACTGAATCTTGAGACTGCGACAGCTGTAATTCTTTTTGCTGTTTGCGGATAAGTGCTAATTGTAAATCAAGTTGGCGTTTATAATTGCGTTTCATTAATGCCAAGGCCTCTGAAGAATAGGCCGCTTGTGTGACCCCTATTTCATTTTGAATTTTTTGCACACCCGCAAATGGAATCTGCTGAGAAAAAGTCAGGTTGTTGTCTTTCGCGTATTGAGAGTTAAATTGTCCTCTCATGTAGGAAACCGAAAGCGGCTGCCAAGCTGAAGATCCTTGTGCCATACTGAGTTGGCGTTGCCCTTCTAATGCCGCAGATTTCAGCATGCCGTTCTGATCGAGCATTTGTGCAAAAATTTGAGCATCTGTATAACGCAATTGAGCTGAAAATTGTGGAACAATTAAAAACAACAAAACAAAAGTGAGGATCTTTTTTTTACGCATTTTAAATGGTTTTTCGAAAAGAACATACAATACTGGCAAAATAAAAAGCGTCAGTAAAGTTGCTGTAATCAGACCACCTATAACGACAGTCGCTAAAGGTTTTTGAACCTCAGCCCCACTCCCATGGGACAAGGCCATTGGTAAAAAACCGAGGGATGCAACAAAAGCAGTGAGTAAAACGGGCCTAAGCCTGTTGGCCGTACCTTTAACGACCACCTGCATCAATGGCGCACCTGTTTTACGCAATGTATTGAATTCTGCGATCAGTACGATGCCGTTGAGTACCGCAACACCGAACAAAGCAATAAAACCGACACCTGCCGAAATGGAGAATGGCATCGAACGGAAATAAAGTGCGAGAATACCACCGATAGATGCCAAAGGAATAGCCGAATAAATCAAGGCAGCTTGTTTGACCGATTGAAAGGTGAGGTAGAGCAAAAAGAAAATCAACAATAAGGAAATAGGCACGGCGATGAGCAAACGATCACGGGCATGAACCAAATTTTCAAATGTTCCGCCAATTTTGGAGAAATAACCCGTTTCAAATTTTATGGAAGCATCCATTTTTTGTTGCAGTTCAGTCACTATACTCTCCACATCTCTGCCGCGCACATTGAAACCAACCAAAATTCTTCTTTTGGCATCATCTCTTTGTATCTGATTGGGACCATTTTCAATTTGAATTTGAGCAAGCTCAGACAGTGGTATTTCTTGCCCCAGTGCGTTTGTAACAAATAATTGATCGAGGTCAGTGGGTGCTTGTCTGAAATCTTGTCTTAATTTGACTACCAATTCATATTTGCGCTCCCCTTCAAAAACGAACCCCGCACTTTGACCAGCAAACCCGAGATTGACCGCCTGATTCACATCAGCAATAGCGACCTGATAACGAGCCAAGGCAGCACGGTCATAGCGCACAATCAGTTGAGGTAAACCACTCAATTCTTCTACATAGACATCCTGAACCCCACTGATTTGATGAGCCAAACTCCCTACTTTCTTGGCATAACGGCTCAACTGTTCAAAATCTTCACCGTAAATTTTTACGACGACATCTTGTTTGGCCCCCGTCATGAGTTCGTTGAAACGCATTTGAATTGGCTGTTGAAAACCAAAAGATACACTTGGCAATTGCTCGTCTAGTTTCGCTTGCATTTTGGACGCCAACTCTTCTTTGGTTTGCGCACTCACCCACTCGCTTTTGTCTTTGAGAATAATCATGAGGTCACAGGCTTCCATTGGCATTGGATCGGTCGGAATTTCAGCCGTACCTATTTTGCCCACGACTTGCTTCACTTCAGGAAAGTTCTTAATAATAACCTGCGAAGCCCGTGTGGTTGCTTCAATTGTTTTGGTGAGGCCTGTGCCGGTCATTAAACGGGTTTCTACAGCGAAATCTCCTTCGTCGAGTGAAGGGATGAACTCAGCCCCAAGTTTTCCGAAAACAAAAAATGAAATAATGAAAAGCAGCGCTATCGAACTTAATACCCACTTTTGTTGGCGCAAAACCACGAGCAAGAGTGGTGTGTAGCGCTTTCTGATGGCTGCGACCAAACGATCACTAAAGCCCTCTTGCTGCTTCATTTGCTTCGATAAAAACAAAGAAGAAACCATTGGTACGTAGGTGAGCGAAAGAATGAGTGCTCCGAAAATGGCAAAAATGACGGTCTGTGCCATTGGTCTGAACATTTTTCCTTCTATCCCAACCAAAGCAAGAATTGGTAGGTAGACAACTAATATGATGATCTGTCCAAATACCGCACTTTTACTGAATTTTGAAGCAGAGTGATAAACCTCTGCATTCATTTCATCCTGTGTGAGCTTGCCATTTTTACGATGTTGAAGCAGATGCAAGGTAGATTCTACGATGATGACGGCGCCGTCGATGATCAGACCAAAGTCTAGTGCACCTAAAGACATAAGATTGCCCGATACACCAAAAATATTCATGAGGGCAATGGCAAAAAGCATGGCTAACGGAATGACTGACGCAACGATTAATCCAGCCCTGAGGTTACCTAGCAAGAGTACTAAAACAAAGATGACAATAAGCGCACCTTCAATGAGGTTTGTACTGACTGTATGTATAGCCCTATTCACAAGATTGGTGCGGTCGAGGTAGACATTGAGCTCAACACCTTCTGGCAGGTTCTTTTCTATTTGAGCAACGCGCTCCTTTACTAAATCGATCACTTCTGACGAATTGGCCCCTTTCAGCATTAAAACAATACCTCCAACAGCTTCTCCCTTATCGTCAATAGTAAGCGCCCCGTAACGGATTTGTGCCCCGTAAGAAACTTTGGCAACATCGCGTATATAAATGGGTGTTTCAGCACTGGGGTGGTTGATCTGAATTTGTTCGATATCCGAAAGTGTTTGAAGAAGACCCTCCGTTCGGATATAAGTGGTCATGTGTTGCCGTTCAAGATAAGCCCCTCCCGTATTTTCGTTGTTTGCTTCTACGGCCTTGAATACTTCATCTAAAGTGATTTCATGCGCCTTCAGCAGAATAGGATTGATGGCAATTTCATAAGTTTTCACTTCCCCACCAAAACCGCTGACATCTGCAACCCCTTTGACACCAAGCAATTGCCTTCTGATGATCCAATCTTGAATGGAACGCAAATCGGCAGGTGAAAACTGCTTTTCATAGCCAGATTTTGCCCTAAGTGTATATTGATAGATTTCACCGAGCCCTGTACTGAGCGGCGCCATAGCAGGATCTCCAAAACCAGCTGGAATGCTGTTTTTTGCCTCCGATAAACGCTCTTGCACTTGTTGGCGTGCCCAGTAGATGTCGGTTTGTTCCGTAAAAACAACAGTAACCACACTTAAGCCAAAGCGACTAAAAGAACGAATTTCTTCAATGCCCGGAATCGTGGCCATGGTTTGTTCGACCGGAAAAGTTACGAAGCGTTCAATATCGGTGGCACTTGCAGCGGGTGCTTGTGTAACAATTTGAACTTGATTATTGGTAATGTCGGGAACTGCATCGATGGGTAGTTGTTTCAAGGAAAACAATCCCCAGACGATGAGTCCGAGTGTCAATACTGCAACAATGAGTTTGTTGTGTATCGACCAATGAATGATGCGATTTAACATAAAGATTTCAATTATAATTAAGAATAAAGCAGTGTTTCTTAATTACAATTGAGGTGGATGCCAAAAATGAAAGTAGTCGTTGGTAGCTGCATTTTGAGGTGCAGAATGATTGCGCTCTTGTCTATTTTCAGGAGTTAATATGACGCAGTTGGTCTCGATCGGGACGAACTCTTGAAAATAATAATGGACCGTTTGTTGAGAGGACGACTTGAAAGGTAATTCGCGGTGTTCGGAATGAGGCTCTGAAAATTGTTGAATGTAGTGCTCTTGAATAAAAGCAATAAAACTAGGGTCTTTGGCTTCTTTTTGATATGCTGCATAATGCGTAAGCAGCGCATCGGTTTTGAAAAACTCAAGCCCTTGCCAATTTGGTGCTAGGGAAAGCAACAAAAAGTAAACAGAAAGCAATGTAGCCCAAAAACGCATATACAAACTTACAAAAAAGAATACATAACTTCGTAGCAAACAATTGATATGCCGAGTTTACGAATACTGTTGGTCCTGCACATTTTTTTTACCTTACACATTCAAAGTGTTGCACAAGATGTGCAATTATCATGCCGAGAATTGAAGGGTAGAACACATATCCCGATGCTAAAAAGCGCGTCATTAACAACAGCAGAAATTGCCCAAACTGAGATGTACGATGTGTCCTATTATTATTTAGACCTTCACATGACCAATACCTCCACTTATTTGAGTGGCTCTGTAACCATTCAAGCCAAGGCCAAAGTGAATTTAGATTCAGCATTGATCGAATTGTATGAAACCCTAAATATTAGCCAAATCAAAGTAAATGGCGTAGCTGTAAATTTTCATCGCAGCTCCAATAAGGTTAAAATTCCCGTGAATGCAAATGCTCAAGAAGGTTTTGAATTGGAAATTACTTATGCAGGAAATCCACCTACGGCGCAAACCAATCCATTGGGTGGCAGCGGACTAACCGCAGGGACTTCCAACACATGGGGAAATAAGGTCGTTTGGTCTCTTTCTGAACCATTTTCTGCCTATGAATGGTTTGCTGTTAAACAAAGCCTTACCGACAAAGCCGATTCTTGCGAAGTACATATAACTGTGCCAGACACATTGATGGCTGGATCCAATGGTGTCTTGGAAAATGTAATTTCCTTACCCAACGGATACAAAAGATTTGAATGGAAACACCGTCACCCGATTGATTACTATTTGATTTCAGTATCAGTAGCCAAATATATCGATTACAGTATTTATGCAAACCCCGTTGGAGCGAGTAGTCCGGTACTCATTCAAAACTTTATTTACAACAACCCAAATACGCTTCCATACTTTTTGGACGAAATCAATGAAACCGTTGATTTCATGGAGCTTTATGCGCAACTCTACGGGCCCTACCCCTTCGCCGACGAAAAATATGGCCACTGCATGGCGCCAATTGGAGGAGGCATGGAACATCAAACCATGACGACACAAGGTTTGTTTGAAAAAACACTAACCTCACACGAACTGGCACATCAATGGTGGGGAAACAATGTTACCTGTGCCTCATGGTGCGACATCTGGCTCAATGAAGGTTTTGCCTCATACAGCGAATATTTAATGTTGACCAATTTGTATCCCGGGCAACAAATAAGCCATATGCAACAAGTGCACCAGAGCGTGATGAATCAGGCAGGAGGAAGTGTTTGGGTACTTGATTCGCTTAACGAAGCGCGCATTTTTAGCGGCAGGCTAACTTATGATAAAGGCGCTGCAATCATTCATTCTATCCGTTATCTCATCAACAACGATAGCCTTTTCTTTGACGGCTTACGTGCATTCCAACAACAATTTGCAGACAGTACAGCCACAGGACTTGATTTCAAAAATTTCATGGCAAATTATTGCGCAACAAACCTCGATGCCTTTTTTGAACAATGGTATTTTGGAGAGGGTTTCCCCACCTATGATGTAGTCTGGAACCAAGTCGGAAACGATGTGCATTTACAGATCAATCACACAGTATCCATGCCGAATATTACGCCTACTTTTACCAATCCTTTAGAACTGCGAATTTCTCGCCAAGCACAACCTGATACCCTGATCCGTTTTGACATACAAAGCAACTCAGATAGTTTCATTTTAACCAACTTAGGCACCGTACAAGGCGGAATTTTCATAGATCCTACAAATTGGATCATTAATGGTTTTGGAGGTGTGGACTTCAATCCTGATTTTACAGCTCAAACCCATACCCTAGCTGCCAATGAAGACTGGCTGCTTTACCCCAATCCTGCGCGTCAATCATTTTCTGTTCAAAACATCAAAGGTGAAGCGTTGAACTTTGAACTTTATCAAAGCAACGGAAAGCTGCTTAAAAATGGTCAAATTATTGCCGCGGAATGGATTGATATACAGGAGCTGACCCAGGGCACCTATATTTTACGTTTAACAGATGGAAATGAGCGACTTAGAACCCTACTTTTAAGTATTGAATAAGATAACAAATGAAAGTCCAACAATTTTTCCAATCGATAATTAAAAATTAGGCTGTAACAATAAGATTTGGAAAACGTCGTTGTCGGAAATATTCAATAAACAATTAAAAAAATATGTTCAAAAATTTTGTTTTAGCAGCCCTATTTACTGTAGGCATGAAAGTCAATGCGCAAGTTAAAATCACTGAATTGTACTTGCAAACTGGCACATTTTTCAATCAGTCAAAAGGTAATTTAGCTGATTTTCAAACCCTCGCTCCGCAATCGAGTATATTACAACAAGACCTGAGTTTGTATCAGAATTACCCGATGTACAATTTTAATTTACCAGGACAAGCACAAACCCTCAGTGCAGGGCTTCAATTCGCAAAACATCCCAAAGCCACATTGCGTGTTGGTTTAACGCATATCAATCAAGGATCTGCACTTTCTTATGGCGGTTCTTACACAGAGTCTTTTACTGTAGATACACTCACAAGTTCTCAAACTGGGGAACAGTTTTTAGTCGATTCTTTTAGTACCCATAGTTACAATGCACGGTATTCACAAGAGCAATTGAGACTAGATGCCTCACTGATTTTTAGATTAAACGGTGAAAAACGCTGGAGTCTTTATGGTGGTATTGGTGCGAATATCGGCTTGAGTTATAATGGTCAAACAACCATTCATCATAGTGTTTCTCCAAACGGTGACAGCCAGTTCTATGGCCTATTTAATGATTACATTATGTATGCAAGCGGAGTGCATCAGCAAGAAAGTTTTGAAAACAAAGGCGGTATTGGAGTTGGTATTTATGCACCACTTGGCATCGATTTTCAGGTCGGTAAAAAACGTGATTTCTGGAAACCATTCCACCTTTATCTGGAAATGAGACCCGGTCTGAATATCACCCAGATAGCAGGTCTTGGC
>CAYPVA010000039.1:0-13865 GCA_964414045.1 uncultured Lishizhenia sp.
GTGTGCAAGGTCATACTTATGATACGCTCAGTATAGCCGATATGGCACTCGTTACTTCCGGCACTGCCACCCTTGAAACTGCGCTTTTTGAGGTGCCTCAAGTGGTTTGTTACAAAAGTTCTGCTTTCTCCGTTTGGTTGGCTAGAAAACTTGTCAACATCAAATTTATCTCTTTGGTGAATTTAATCCTTGATCGCAAAGTTGTTACAGAGCTCATTCAAGAAGAATGTACGCCAGAAAGAATGCGCGATGAACTTCTATTAATTGCACCAAATTCAGGTGGTAGAGCTGCTCAATTAACTGCTTATAAAGCACTCAAATCGCAACTCTATCTAGAAGAGTCGCCAAGTCAATTGGTAGCAAAATCAATGAATTCTTATTTATGAATAAACTAGGTTTCTTGAGTTTCTTAGTTTGGTTTTGCTTTTCTCTGAGTGCTCAAACCATTCGTATTGGGTTATTTACCGGATCCAAAATCAAAGAATTGCAGTTGCAGGTGGGTCAAGGAACTTATTTACTTCAAAACAAGGACGACCAAACTAGTAATGGTTCCTTTAAAATTTTGAATCCAAATGAACCTTACCAATTTAAAATATACAACGGATTGGTTCAAGTGTATTTACGTGGTCAACTTCAATTGCAAGCCACAACCATCGTTTTGACACAAAAGCAACAAGAAGATTACTGTAATTGGACGTTACTGAGTCCAGCGTCAAAAATGAGGTCCTATGAAGGTGATTTTGAAATCGGCATCTTCAAAGGCGAGTTGCGCCTGATCAATGTCATTGATATAGAAACTTATTTAGAAGGCGTTGTTAGTTCTGAAGGAGGAAACGGCCAACGTTTGTCTTATTATGAAGCACAAGCCGTTATTTCACGTACCTATGCACTCAATAATCTCAACAGACATCAAAATGAAAATTTTGCTTTGTGCGAACGCGTGCACTGTCAGGCCTACTTAAATAAACGCACTGGTACTGCTACCATTGACACTGCAGTGCAGCATACCAAAGGATACGTATTATTGACTGAAGAGGCCAAATATTACCCAACATTTTTTCATGCCAATTGTGGGGGGCAAACTTGTGAGCCACAATACATTTGGAACGAGGAAATTAAAGGTTTGCAAAGTTTTCAGGATACATTTTGTATCCATACCAAGCAAGCACAATGGGTAAAAAGCATACCGCTTGATCAATGGACCAATTTCTTGGTTGCAAAATACAATTTTCCTTTACAAGACTCCACGAGCATAGCGCTACTGCAATCATTCAGGCAAAGTCAAAGAATGGCATTTTATTTACACCCTGTTTATGGTATACCGCTGCGCGATTTACGCGATCAGTTCAAATTGAAATCGACCTATTTTGACGCTGTCATTGTAGGTCAAGAAATGATGCTTTATGGCAAGGGGTTTGGGCACGGTGTGGGTCTATGCCAAGAAGGGGCCATGCAAATGGCTAAAAAAGGATATGCTTTCGATCAAATACTGCGTTATTATTATCCAGGAGCGGTGCTGACCAAATAATTACTTACTCTTTGGTCACCACAAAGATCTCTTCGTCGTCGCGCTTGAAGAATTTCTCTGAGCGGGCATAGGCCTCTAATTCGTCGAGTCGGTGCAATTTTCTGAGCGTTTTTTTGGTATCTTTTAACTGCTGGTGCATTTGCTCATCTTGTTGTTCAATCTCAGCTAATTTTCGTTTTTGTCGTACTAACGTAAAGATATCCCAGTCGTCTAGGAACAAGAAATACACGGCAAAAATAATACTCGTAAATATGTATTTATTTTTCAGCCAATTTGGAATTTTCTTGAGCATCGTAGATTGGAAGTATTGAAACTAATTTGCAGATTTATTGACCCTCAAATCTTTTGAGTTTTACCTCGTAATAGGCGATCCATTCTTTGTCGTATTCAAACCACTTCTCAGCTTTTTGCATGATTTTTCTCGCTGTGGCTGCAGAAGTATCTTTTTTAGCTTCTGCCTGAGCCAAAAGTGCTTGTGTACTTAAGATAAGACCTGTGCGCAATGCATCTTTGTCGGCTTGTGTCCAGTTGTCAAAGTCTTTGTCTTTGATGTTGAGTAGGTTCGGAACTTCTGTTTTCCAAATGAGATTTGCTGTTTTAGCGTCTTTATTATTGTAGCGAATAGCGGCCTCTACAAATTTGATAGAAACTGGATTTTTTGAAATAGTACTGTATGAATCACAAGCTTCAAGCATGCTTCCTAGTGTTTCTGCAGTTTTTTCTTTGTCCGAGTTACTATACAATACGGGGTAGTCGTCTTGATTTTCAAGAATGAAGCGCACGCCATTGTTTAACAACTCTTGTTGAATGCCATTGAGCCACATTTTATGGATAGGCATTTCAAAAACACCGTTGGCATCTCTTTCAATCGCTGTTGCACAAGCGGTAAGCGCTTCTTCAAAAGGATCTTGAATCATGGGGTCTTTGAGTTGCTTGCGGTAAACACCGTAGAGACCTTTAGCCAAGAAAATATAAGGAGTTGGGTCGTTGGCATATTTCTCTTTAATTGAGTAGTCTCCAGCTCTTTTAACCAATTTGATAAAGTTAGAATCGGCATGTAATTGCGTCAATTCATCCAGGTTATTGGTAACGGTAATGTAGTTGTCGTAGTCTATTGATAGATCAAGTTCGTCAGGTTCTTCTTGACCTTTTTTCAATTTTTGATTAGGATCTACATAAGTTACCGACAAGGAAACAGAGTAGTTACCTACACGCTTGAAATTGAGTTCTACTTCTCCTTTTGTGAAGTCACCTTTAGTGATTTCCCAATCTTGTCCTTGTATACCAGTCACAGCCCATTCTAAAGATCGTTGCTGTACGCCATTTTTAACAAAGTTCGCCTTGAGCGCTACTTTCGTTTTGGCCTCTTGAATTTCTTTGGCTTTGTTGGGATCTACCTTTTTTCCAGTCTGATTGGTTTCTTCTAGTTTTTCGTCATCAAGGGTGATGACACGCTTGGAAGCCACGATATCGAGCGTAGGTTTTTGTGCAAAAATGGTGAAACTCGAGAGGTAACAAAATGCGCTGATTAAAAGTGCCGATTTAAGTAGGTGTTTCATGGTAGTTCTCGTGAAATGATCAATTCTGTTCGAAGTTAATAAAATTTATTGATGGCTCTTGATCAAAAGATTCAAGATTTCCTGAGCGGCCAGTGCAATTTTAGTGCCAGGCCCATAGATCCCAAAGACACCTGCTTCAAAAAGATAAGCGTAGTCTTGTTGTGGAATGACGCCACCTGCAACAACCATAATATCCGGGCGACCTTGATTTTTTAAGGCTTCAATTACGGCTGGGACTAGCGTTTTGTGTCCGGCGGCCAATGAAGATACACCTAGTACATGCACATCGTTTTCGATGGCTTGCTTTGCCGCTTCTTCGGGGGTTTGAAACAAGGGCCCCATATCGACATCAAAGCCGAGGTCAGCAAAGGAGCTTGCGATGACCTTTGCGCCGCGGTCATGGCCATCCTGACCCATCTTGGCAATCATGATGCGCGGTCTGCGCCCTTCAAGTTTCCTGAATGCTTCGAGTAAGGATTGCGCAGTTAAAAAATCTTGATCTTGCATAATTTCTTTGGCATAAACACCACTGATTGTTTGGATTTTAGCTTTGTAGCGACCAAAAACCTCTTCTAAAGCAGCAGAAATTTCTCCGAGAGTACACCTTGCTTGTGCACAGCGAATACAGATTTCTAATAAGTTCTCATCTGAAGCAGCGGCTTTTTTGAGTGCTGCGAGTAAGCGTGTCACTTCCTCGTTATTTCGCGCTGTTTTTAATGCTTGGAGGCGTTTTATTTGTGCATCGCGAACTTGCGTGTTGTCTACCTCAAGAATGTCGAGTTGGGCTTGGTCGTTTGTCTGAAACCTATTGACGCCGACTATAATGTCTAGCCCAGCGTCAATTCTTGCTTGTTTTTTGGCAGCAGCTTCCTCAATGCGCAATTTAGGTAGTCCTGTCTCAATGGCTTTTGCCATGCCGCCCAAAGCCTCAATTTCTGAAATGAGGTCCCAAGCTTCGTCTATCAAGGCAGCTGTCCTTTTCTCAATTTCTTGGCTACCAGCGTAGGGGTCAATGAATTGCGTAATGCCGGTTTCTTTTTGCAGGTAGATTTGCGTATTTCTGGCAATTCTCGCAGAAAAGTCAGTAGGTAAGGCGATGGCTTCGTCCAGTGCATTAGTATGTAATGACTGCGTACCACCGAGTGCCGCTGAAAGCGCTTCTATACAAGTGCGGGCAACGTTGTTAAATGGATCTTGCTCCGTCAAAGACCAGCCTGATGTCTGACAATGTGTGCGGAGCATTAAGGATTTATTAGACTTTGGCTCAAATTCCTTCATCATTTTAGCCCATAAAACACGTCCGGCCCTGAGTTTAGCTACTTCAGTTTGGTGGTCCATGCCGATTGCCCAAAAGAAAGAAAGTCTGGGTGCAAAGTCATCGACATTTAAACCAGATTGAATACCTGTTCGGACATATTCTAAACCGTCTGCGAGAGTATAGGCCAGTTCAATTGCAGCGGTAGCGCCAGCCTCATGCATGTGATATCCCGAGATGGAAATCGAATTGAATTTCGGCATGTTTTGAGAGGTGTAGGCAAAAATATCGGCAATGATACGCATGGAAGGCGCTGGCGGATAAATATAGGTATTGCGCACCATAAATTCCTTGAGGATATCATTTTGGATGGTACCACTTAGTTGTGCTTGGCTAACTCCTTGTTCAAGCGCGCTGGCGATATAAAATGCCATGATCGGTAGCACCGCGCCATTCATGGTCATGGAAACAGACATTTGATCAAGTGGAATTTGATCGAACAAGATTTTCATATCATCAATGGAATCAATCGCGACACCTGCTTTTCCAACGTCGCCCAAGACTCTTGGATGATCTGAATCATAACCCCTGTGTGTCGCTAAGTCAAAAGCAACGCTCAATCCTTTCTGACCTGCTGCTAAATTTCGACGGTAAAAGGCATTGGATGCTTCTGCTGTGGAAAATCCGGCATATTGTCTGATAGTCCAAGGTTTGGCTAGATACATAGATGCGTAAGGGCCGCCAAGAAACGGGGCAATGCCAGAGCGAAATTGACTGAGTTCATGAGGGTGTATGCTTCTTTCTTGATACCCTTTTTGATCTTGGTGCTTTTTGAGGAATATTCTTGACATGCTATGCGAGTTCGTAAATAAGGTAAGGAAAGCCAAAAGCAGTGGGTAAATTCCCCCATGATTTTACTTTTGTTTCGAATGTGTTTTCGAATTGATTGATGCCAATTATTAATTGTTCACCGGTTTTGAATAGCTGCAAACGACTTTCACGCGCTTGGGCAATTTGTGGCTTAAAGTCATTTAAATTTTCAAATTCATCTGCTTTAAGCAAAGTTTCCCAAGCTTGGTTGACAATCGCCGTAGTTAAAGCTTCGACAACTCGTGCATTTTTCAAAGGATCGGCTGAACTTTTCATTTGCACTTCTTCCTGCATCAAATTGCCAATATTGAGGGCCATTCTTCTTGAAAAATCATCGGAGCCAGTTGTGCTGAGTTGATCATAAGCTTGCACGCAGAGTGCATCGCAACCGCCAGCTACGGCACTAAGTGCCTCCGTTGCTTGACGCAAAAGGTTTGTGAAGGGGTCCTTTAAACTTTTATTGGTAAAACCTGTCTTGACAATTAATTCACATGGAATTTTCACCTGATGAATGGCCTCTAATCTGGTTATCAAATGTCTAAATGCCCGCAATTTTGCGATCTCTAAAAAGTACTGTGTACCAACACCAAACTCAAAAAAGTACTTGGGTTGCAGTTGGTTATTTTCTAATGATCGATGCAAAGAAAGGAGTAAAAACCCGAGTTGTGTGCTCATGGTTGCTCCAATTTGCTGCAAATCAAAAGATGAAAAATAGTTGCTTTGCGTACTTTCTGAGAAAAGAAACTCAATGTGCGCTTTTTTCAGCTGCAAATCTTCTTCTTCAAATTGGGTAAGTTGCGTTTGATCTTGGAGTACTATCCAGCAGTCGATGTAAGCAACCTCGATGTTTGCTAATACTACAGTCCAATTGCAAGTAGGTTTGCTGCTCGTTAATAACAAACCATTTGCACCTTGCATGAGTGCTGAAAGCAGTACCTTATTGGCTACTTTTTCGTCCGTAATATCTAACTGAAAAATATGCTTCCACTCCGAGTTGTTTTGAGTAGGAATGCCAACTTGTTCAGCTTCTTGTGTTAAATCGATTTCGAGACCTTCAATAGGATCCTTGAATACCAATAAGTCACTTTGGTTTTGCAGTTCTTTGTGCAGCTGCTTGATCCATTCGGATTGGTCTGTTTCGCGAAAAGGGAGTGTGGTTTTTGGCATATTTATTTGTGTCCTCAAATATACGTAATCTCGTTTATTTCTGCAGAAAACACTGAAATACAAGCTGGGCCTCAAGACTAATTTTGGATGACTATGGGGCTCAAGCATTACTTTTTCCTATTCAGCGCTTTTGGTGTCAAAATATTTTGGTCACAATATCCTACGCATCAATTAATGATGGGGCCTCAGTTGGGCATTAAGGAACCTGTACAACAATTAAATCCGGCAGCATTCATAGGTGGACGCCATACTAGTTTACAATGTCAAGGTGCATTTGTCGCACAGTTACCAGGTCTGCAGCAACTTGCTGTCAACCTCTCGTTGCCGAGGCAACGTCTTTCATTGCAGCAGCATTTCTCATATCACGGCATCCAAAGTTTTCAATACCTCACATACATAAATACAGTTGGAATAGCGCTGAGCCCAGAACTCAAAGTGGGTTTGGGTATCGGAGTACAGGCTTTTTTTCAAGAGGCGTATTATGGTACTAAATGGTCTGCGCTTGTCAAGTTTGGCTTGCAATATCAGCTGGATCAACACCAATACTTTGGCCTGACCTTTGAGCTTAATTCGCCTTTTGAACAAGCAGCTTTCAAGTGGGCCTATGCCAATCAAATGAGCCCCGAACTGATTTGTTATGCACATGTCGTGTGGTATCAAACGCTTCCACCACAGTTTTTTATTGGTTTTGAGCAAAAAATAAACAACTACTTCGTGCAATGCACCGCTGCCTTGCAGCCTCAACTTTTTGGTTTGGTACTCTCTAAACAAAGCCAACAGCATTTGATGTGGTCGATCGGTTTGCAATGGCAAAATAGGGTGGGGCTTGGCCTTATTTGGGGTTTGAAATTGAATAAAAAATGAAATCAATACTTAAGGTCTGTATTTTGTTTGTTTTGCTCCTTTTAGCTGTAAAAAGCAGCGCACAAATTGAGCATGAGCTCCTGCTAGAAGATATGCTCGAAAATCCGCTCCCACTAACTGAAAACAACCTGATTCGCCTTCAGCAATTTCATTTTCTAGATTCAATTCAGGTGCTTGCATTAACAGCCTTGCTCCGGACAAACCACTTTAAAAGTTACTATCAGTTGCAGGGGTTGAATAGCTTTGACTCCTTGGAAATAAAACAGTTGACTGCAATTACTTACATCGATGCAACCTCACAAGCGTTTTCCATAAAGGCATTTACAGAAAAAGAAAATTACAACGGAACATTGATAGTAAGGCTTTCATTGCCTGGATTCACCTGGCTCGATCATGTCTATGATACGACAACAGGAGAAAAGTATAATGGCAATCAACTCGCACTTCAGCAAAAGTTTCAAATCCAATGCAATGATCACCTCAAGCTAACCATCAACAGTTCCAAAGATAGGGGTGAGGCGCTCGGATTTACCGAGAAGCAAAAAGGCATTGATTTTTTAACGGTTTCTCTTTTTTATCAAGCAAAGTCGCCCATTCAAAAAGTAGCAATTGGGGCATATCAATTTCAATGGGGGCAAGGCCTCCAATTATGGACTAGCAGGGCGATGGGTCGCTCAATTGATTTGTTGCAAAGTGTACGGATGTCGCAGGGCCTTCAATCGTATAATGGTTCTGATGAACAGCGTTATCTCAATGGCTTTGCTTTTGCATATCGCATTTCAGCTCATGAGTTTTTTGCTTTGTGCTCTCGAAAATTAATTGACGTGCCGACAGTTCGAGATTCTTCGGCACTGCAATTTGGGACTATTACGTCAAGCGGATTACACCGCAATAGCTTAGAAGTACAGCGCAAAAAACAACTTCAAGAATATTTGCTCGGTGCAGCATGGCAATACAAAAAACCCACCTTTCAAATGGGAAGCATGTTGCTTTATCAGGGCTATGCGGTGGGCCCGCATACCGATTCTCTTGGTCAACGTTTTTTAGAAATAAATCCCACTCATAAACTCAGTGCAGGACTTCAGTTTAAAGGAAATTTCAGGCAGAGTTACTATTTCTTTGAAGGGGTACAGTTGTTAGTTTTAGACCAATCATTCAAACATGCAAACGCACTTGTCAGTGGAGTACTGCTGCACTTGCACCCTAAGTTACAGTTAGGTTTTCACTTGAGGTACTATGGTTTAGTATATGGTGCATTTTACGAACAAGGGTTTCATGCCAAGAGCACAGCACAAAATGAAACGGGCATCTTTTTGAATCTCACGTATCGCGTGCGTAAAAAGATCAATTGGCAAACCTATTTAGACCAGTTTTCCTATCCGCATTTGACGCTGGTTAATTACCCACAAACGCACGCATTATTTCGATCGCAATTGAATTACAGCCATAGTAAAGTCACAAAACTTCAGTTGAGTGTTCAAAAAACAATTGGTCAAAACGCATGTTTGTTCCGCTTGGAAGGCCAAACAGTTTATGGGCGTCAATTGACCTTGCATGCAGGTTTGCAGATAAGCTCCGTCAAATATGCTCAAAAGGGATATAGTACCTTTTTTACCTTGAAATACCAGCAATTGGGGCATCCTTGGAGGGTCAATTTTCATCTTGGCTCTTTTATGGTTCCGGTACTTTTGAATCCTCATTATCAAATGAATTACCACATTGGTTTTGGTTCAACAACGCTGCAATTATCTGGACAGGGGTACTTTATACAAACCACATTGGAACATCAAATGAATCAAAAAATCCGACTAGGTCTGCGTGTTCTTTGGCTGTATAAAAATGCTGTTTTTGAACCTGAGCATCAGCTATACATATACAATGCGCTGCGTCAAAACTTACAATTAGACCTTCAGTTTAAATACCAATTTTAATTTTTTTCAGTTTTCATGTACCAAAAACAATATTGCGGCGTTATGTCAGTAATTGAGGACTGCAAGCCTCTATTAAACTCTTGTTAAACTTCTTAAAACCAAAAGACTATGGCTCTCCAACTCTCCGCCCACCAGCAGTCTTTTCTCCTCGAAGAGGAAAGAAAACTTGTCGAACGCGCCAAGGAAAACCCGCGCTATTTTGCGCCGCTCTACGAGCGTTACCACGATGCAATTTTTCGTTATATCTACCGAAGGGTAGACGAAGAAGAACAGGCCTATGACATTACGTCTAGCGTATTTGTCAAGGCGCTGCAGGGTCTTCACAAATACGAATATCGTGGTTTGCCTTTTTCTGCGTGGTTATTTCGCATCGCAAAAAGTGAACTCTATCAGAGTTTCCGTGATCAAAAAGCGCAGCGTACCGTTAGTATAGATAAAGTTGTACTCAAGCAAGTCATCGAGGACTGGACTGAAGATTACCGTCAAGAAGACGTTGATCGCTTGCTGGGTAAATTGCGCTTGCTCAAAGATGGCCAGCTTCAGCTCATTGAAATGCGTTTCTTTGAGAAGCGTTCTTTCAAGGAAATTGGCGACATCACGGGTTTATCTGAAAACAACGCGAAAGTGAAAACTTTTCGTGCCGTTTTAAAACTCAAACAATTTTTCCATCAAATCGAATAGTTATGCTTAAAATTTTACTCGATCGAACTGAGCCCAGTGCTGATATAGTCAAGCAACAACAAAATTTCACCCAAATTTTGGCTGCCTGCAATTATCAAAAACAAGTCATGAATCCTTGGCGCTATTGGTATTTTCCGTTGTGGCTACTTGCCGTTCTCATGATTTGTTAGCACATACACACAAGAAATAGTTTGTACATTTGTGTATGTACAAACTGTTTCGTTTTTTTCTTTTTCAGTTCGATGCTGAGCGGGTTCATTATTTTGTAGTAGGATTACTGCGCCTGATGCATCAGATTTTACCGATACGCTCAATTTTTAGGGCAATCTATGTAAAGAAACACCCGCAATTAAAAGTCAACCTTTTT
This sequence comes from uncultured Lishizhenia sp., assembly GCA_964414045.1. Classification (GTDB taxonomy): domain Bacteria; phylum Bacteroidota; class Bacteroidia; order Flavobacteriales_D; family Crocinitomicaceae; genus UBA952. The sequence goes on from CAYPVA010000039.1 coordinate 10,223, forward strand.
GGCCTCGAATTTGAAAATCCAGTAGGCTTAGCTGCTGGTTTTGATAAAAATGCTGCTTACATTGACCCTCTTTCCGATTGTGGTTTTGGCTTTATTGAAATCGGAACCATCACGCCAAAGCCTCAGCCAGGCAATGACAAACCGCGCCTCTTCAGACTCAAAGCAGACAACGCGATTCTCAATCGAATGGGTTTCAACAATGATGGGGTGGAAGCTGCTATCAGTAAACTTCAAAACAGGAGCAATAAAAAACTCATTATAGGTGGAAATATCGGCAAGAACAAATGGACGCCCAACGAAGAAGCGACGCAAGATTACGTCATTTGTTTTGAGGCTTTGTTCGCTTACGTCGATTATTTTGTTGTCAATGTTTCTTCTCCCAACACACCTAATTTAAGAGCTTTACAAGAAAAAGGCCCGCTCTTGGAATTGTTGTCCACCCTACAGCAACTCAATGAAGCAAAAGCGCAACAAAAACCTATTTTACTTAAAATCGCTCCGGATTTAACTGATACCCAACTAGACGAAGTCATAGAGATTGTTTTTGAGACCAAAATTGCGGGTCTGATTGCCTCTAACACGACGATTTCAAGAGAGGGCCTCCGCACGCCAAAAGAAGCAGTTGATGCCCTTGGGGCTGGTGGAATTTCAGGAAAACCACTTACTAAGAGGTCCACAGAGGTGGTCAGGTATATTCATCAAAAGTCTGAAGGTAAAATTCCGATTATTGCGGTAGGCGGAATCCATAGTGCGCAAGATGCACTAGACAAAATAGCCGCCGGAGCTTCGTTAGTACAGCTCTATACTGGCTTCATTTACGAAGGCCCGAAACTGATTAAAGAAATCAATCAGGCTCTGCTCAAACAAAAAAGCAACGCATGAATAAGCAATTGATCATAACGGAATGCCCAAGAGATGCCATGCAAGGTATCCAAGAATGGATTCCTACATCAACAAAGGTCTCCTATCTCAATGCGTTGTTGGCCTGCCGTTATGATTACCTCGATTTCGGCAGTTTTGTTTCAGCCAAAGCCATTCCGCAATTGCAAGACACCGCCGAAGTATTGGAACAACTGAATGCTTCAGAAACAAAGCTTTTAGCCATTATCGCCAATGAACGCGGTGCGCAAGAAGCGGCCTCTTTTGAACGAATTGATGTTCTTGGTTATCCGTTTTCAATTTCTGAAACATTTCAAAAGCGCAATACCAACAAAACCTTAGAGGAATCCTTATTACTCATGGAAAAGGTAGCTGAGCATTGCAGCAGCGCAAATAAATTACTTAGGGTATATTTATCCATGGGTTTTGGAAATCCATACGGGGATCCGTGGTCTGCGGATTTACTTTGTAAGTGGGTCGAAAAACTCAATCAGCACTTTCCCATATTTGAATTTGCACTTTCTGATACGATCGGAGTGGCAAGTCCAATACAATCTCAAGAATTATTTAGCCAATTATTTAGCCATTTCCCCACTCAAAAATTTGCGGCACATTTACATGTTGTACCTGGACAGGAGCAAGCGATATTAGAAGCTTGCATTCAAGCGGGTTGTTGGCATTTTGACACTGCAATTGGAGGGTTTGGAGGGTGTCCGATGGCCAAAGATGACTTGACCGGAAATCTATCCACGGAAGCCTTACTTCAATTAGCTGAATCTAAAAAAATAAAACACCAGATAGATCAACAAGCATTTGAGGCTGCAAGAATTTTATCTCATTCCATATTTAACTGATGCAAAAGAAAAAAATCATACTCATCTCAGCTGCATTGTTGCTCGGGTTATTGGTCTTAGTTTTTTTTACGAAATCTGAAAAAAATGAGACAATAAAAGAAGAGCACACAATGGTTCTGAAAAAAAACAGAGGAATAGCAATTTCAACAGATTTCAGTATAAATGTTTTTAAGGGTAAAAATGAGGCCATTTTACTCAAGAAACTTCGTTTATGTGATTCTACATTATCATGGAGTGAGGATGAAAACAGACCATCTTGTACACCAAACTTTTTTAGAATTTTCCCACTTAGAAAAGGACTTTCCTTGGATCAAGGCTGCATGGTACTCATGAAAGCTGGGGTGAATCATTTTCCAGTGAGGCGCTTTGTAATTTATGAACGCGAAGGTGAGCAATATGTACAGGCCAACGGTTTTATTGGATATCCAATAGAACTAAGACCACGTGCCAATGGATATGATGACATCGTTGTTCGCTTTTTTGAGCGCTATCAAGGTGAAAAGTACTTTTATAATTGTTTGTTCACATGGAAGCAACACCGTTATCAGTATGTGTGTTGTGAGCAGATCAACGATGCGGATATCAAGCCTGAAAAGCAAACCGAGGTTTCAGCCGAAATTTGGAAAATTCTCTATGAAAAACAACTGGCATTTTAGTGTGATCTTTGCATTGATACTGAGCAGTTGTATCAATGGTGAGCAAACCTATCAAGTTGATTACACCAATTTGCTTTGCGGGGGCAATAGTAAAATTTGGGAGCTCAATCTAACAAAAACCTCAGAAAATGAATCCCCACTTTATTATACTTGGGGGCAAGGTGTTTTTGTATTTTATTTTTCCGGTAAAGTAGAAATTGGTTCTTTGCAAGATTTCGCCACTAAGACTTCAGATACAGGCTCCTTCACTTATAATCAATCCAATCAAATACTCACGGTTAAAGTGGAAAAAGAGGTATGGAAGTTTCAAATGAGTCTAGACCGAGAAGGAGCCCTTTGGCTCAAAACCATTCAAGGGACAGGACTCAGTAAATACATGCATTTGGTGCCCCTTCGGGAGCCAAAGAAAGTCTAGAAATTCTCATAAACACCTAAGCCAAACAAAGCGAAATCATATTTTGCTGGGTCTGCTGGGTTGAGCGCAACACACTGCTCGTAGAGCTCTTGGTTTGCTTTCCAGTCATTTTGCGTGCGCTTTAAAAGCCCTAGCTTTCGTGAAATGTTACCTGTATGCACATCAAGGGGGATCATTAAAAATGGCAAATGGTGGTTTTGCCAGATTCCAAAATCTACACCATTCGTAGCAGGACGACACATCCATCTCAAAAACATGATGAGTCTTTTGGCTGCAGATCCGCTACTTGGGTTGGCGACATGCTTTTGACTTCTCGCTTGAAGAAAAGGCGTGAAGATTTCTCTGAAATGCATGATGCGGTCGTATACTTTTAAGGACTTGGCATCAAATGCAGTTTCTAAGCCACCATTTTCGTAACAAAATTTGAGGCCCAATAAAAAGCCATTTAAATCAATGTGGTTAAAAGTGCGGTGAATAAACGTAGGGCAAGTACCATCTTTGTAGTTCAGGACATATGTCAACGGCTCAGGACCAAGTATTTCAAGTATGCGTTCCCCACTTTTAATGATGCTGCTGCGTTTGCCCCACGATATTGTGGAGACTAAAAAGGCTACGATTTCAATATCTTCTTTTTTGGTGAAGCGGTGAGCCAAAGAAATAGGGTCGTCTTGGATGAAATTTGGCTGCTCGTACTGAGCTGCTTTTTCATCGAGGAATTCTTTTAATTCCGAAAACGTTAAGTTAGACGAAGCGTCCATCTTTCATTCTTAAACAGCGATCTGCCAGTTGAGCAAATTCTTCATTGTGTGTTACAATGACAAAAGATTGCTTGAATTCGG
>CAYPVA010000040.1:0-13459 GCA_964414045.1 uncultured Lishizhenia sp.
AAAAACAGCAAATGGAAAAAGAACGCGACTCTATCCTCAGTAAATTGGAATCACTAGCAGCGTTAGGTGTTTTGCCTAATGACGCGCGCGCTACTTTGTACCAGGCTCTTGTCGATTCTAAAAGCCCTGCAGAAAAAGACGAAATACGAAAGAAAATAGAACTCAATAACAAATATGGCTCTATCTACGACGGTCTTGAATACCAGCGCAACGAAAAAATTGTCAAAATCGAAGACTTCCGAGTATCGTATGAACAAGCAGAATCCGATGCCAATGCTAACTTTACGCATAAATTCGTGGTAGAACGCGCCGTAGTAGCTGACCGAAAAGAAAAACCAAAGCGCATGATCATCGTATTGGTCTCAACCGTTGGTGGCTTTTTATTTGGTTTATTCTTCCTTTTAATCAGACAACGCATTGCAGAGCTCAAACTGAATGCCTAAATGGTGAGAACCAAAACACTACTTCTTATTGTTTCTCTGCTTGGCTTTTTAGCGATAAGCGCCGCGCTTATTTGGCAAGACCTTGCTGTATTGACGTTATTTCCTCTTGGTTTCTTGGGTGTTTATTTTGCGCTATTTGAAACTGAAAAACTCTTTTTGAGTTTGGCTTTTTTAACACCACTTTCCTTCAATATTGAAGAATATACGCAAGCATTTGGTTTATTTGTCCCAACCGAACCTTTACTTTTTGGGCTCATGTTGTGGCTGAGTGCCCTTCAAATTAAACGCGCCTTTTTACCCCTCCATATTTGGAAACAACCCCTAATTTGGGCAGTTATTGTCTACATTGCATGGCTTTTCGTATCAGCACTTGCGAGTTCTCATCCGGTTGTTTCTCTTAAATTCATACTCGCAAGACTATGGTTTGTCGTCCCAATGCTATTTTTTGGCAGCTACTTCTTTCAAAAGCGCAAAAATAGATTTGCCTTTATTTGGCTCTTCATCATCGCAAGTGTCATCGTTATCTTATATACGTTGATACACCACTCTATGTACGGTTTTGGAGAAAAAGAAGGCCATTGGGTAATGTCACCATTTTTTAAGGATCATACGATTTATGGAGCCATCGTTGCATTAATTCTTCCTTTGGCAGTAGGATTATACATTTATAAAAAGCATCATCCATTATTACAAGTCACAGTCATTAGTTTGATTACGATTATACTGATCGGACTGGTTTTGTCGTATACCCGAGCAGCCTGGCTGAGTGTCATTGGCAGCATTGGAATTGCCATCATTCTGTATTATAAAATTTCTTGGAAACCCATTGCTGCCATTGGTGTACTAGCGCTGTTAGTTGTGCTTTACAGATGGGACAACATCCAAATGGAATTAGAGCGCAATAAATACGAACATACAACAGAGGCATTTGACGAACGTTTACAAAGTGCCGCTAATATTTCTACGGATGCATCCAATCTTGAAAGGATCAATCGTTGGAGTTGTGCCATTGAAATGTTCAAACAAAGACCAATCATTGGTTACGGGCCTGGCACCTATGCATTTGAATATGCCCCCTTTCAAAGACCGGAAAATTTAACAATCATTTCAACCAATTTCGGCGATATGGGCAATGCGCATAGCGAATATCTTGGTGCTTTGGCGGAAACAGGCAGTATTGGCTTATTGACCTTTTTAGGGCTGGTATTTTTCATTTTTTACACAGGCATACAATTGTACCACCGCATTTCGCCTGCCTACAAAGAAGATCGTATCATGATATTAACGAGTATCATGGCCCTTAGCACTTATTTTATCCATGCTTTTCTCAATAATTATCTGGATACAGACAAAGCTGCAGTACCTATTTGGGGTATTTGTGCGATGTGGCTGGTGTATGAAGCAGAGCTTGGGCCAATTAACGGCCAATCCAAAGTGACGGATTGAGTGTTACTGGATTTACACCAACAACCTGATGTACTTCAAAATGGCAAATGGAAACTCCGCCGTCATTGAGTAAAGATCCGATGGCTTGCTTAGTATTGACTTTACTACCTACACTTACATACGTTTCTGCCAAATTGCCGTAAACGGTTCGGTAGGCACCATGTTTGATGATCACCACCTTGCCTGCACCCGGCACAGAAAATACGGTGGTCACTTCTCCTTCAAATACTGCGCGAACCCTTGAACCTCTATTACAAGTGATATCGATGCCATTGTTATTCCATTCTACACCACTAAGCGTTGGGTGATAATTGCGTCCAAAGCGCTCTGTAACACTTCCGTTGTCTACTGGCCATGGTAAGCGACCACGGTTGGCCTCAAAACTTCTGCCGATTGCGGCGCCTTCAGTAGAAACCGGTGTGGCCACCACTTTTGGCGCTGGTGTAGTTGTAGTTGTGGGCTTTGAGCCTCCTGTTTTTGGTGTTGCAGCGGTTTGAGTGGCCGGTTGTTCAGCAGGTTTTGGTTTGGCAGCATTCGCTTTTGCAAGTTCAGCCTGACGCGCTGCTTCTCTGGCCTTCTCACGGGCTATATCTGCCCTGATTGCTGCATCAATTTGTTTTTTGAGCTGAATCTTTTTCTTTTCGTCCTCTTTCAATTGCGCAATCAATGCTTGCTCTTCTTTTTTAAATTTTTCGTAGGATTTTTCTTTCTTGAACTTGTCTTTTTCAATGGCCGCTCTTTCTTGCTTTTTTTCCTCGAGTGCCAATTCTTTGATTTGCTTTTCGTCTTCGATTTGATTGATCTCCTTTGATATCAGTTCCTGATGTTGCTTGATCAATGCTACTTGCTTTTGCTGAATAGCGGCTACCTTTTTCAGGTAACGATTGCGACGTAGCGCTTCATTGTAATCATTGGAAGACAATAAAAACATGGCTTTATTGTAGTTGCCCCTATGTTTGTAGGCATACAAGAACATTTTGCGATATTGCTGCTTGAGTTGATTCAATCGGGCTTTGAGTCTTTTGACCTCCATCTTTTTTTGAACCATCTTGATCTCGGCACTGCGTACTTGGTTGTCAAATAAATGCACCAAAGCCTCACGCGTTTTGATCTGGTTTTCAATGAGTCTGATTTCGTTGAGCGAAGCCTGGCTATTATTTTTGACTTTATTCAGTAGCTTTTTAGTGTTGGAAATTCTTTTTTCCAGCTTTTGCTGCTCTTTTTTGAGCTGTTGTTGGTCTTGCTGGGCAAAGCTCAACGTTGACAACAAAAGCATCAAACATAATCTAATCACATTTTTCATAGCTTTCTGGTATGACGATGATTAATTCTTGGGGCTCATTCACTTCCACTTTGTCATAATACAAAATGATCACCATTGATTTCTTTGGGGTCTTGATATCGATCTTTACCTGAAGTGGGATGTCAAAACCGGCAATGGCTTGTCTTTCCATATACGCAACAGTCACCTCAGTAGAATCTTCTACACTTAAGATGCGGGTTTGTTTGAGGTGTTTGGCATCCGGTGTAAGTTGATACTGAATCATGAGGTCATCGCGCTGCTTTCTTTCGGGTTTTTTACGGTCGCGTTTTTTATGGGTGGAAATGCTATAATTGAAGGGGTCGTTGTCTACGAAATACTTTTGCTCTTTGCGGTAATCTAAGGGTTTGCCTAAAATGATCTCTTCCAAATTTTCATAGCTAAAATCGACACCGAACATCTCTTTCAGATAGTCTAGTGAGGTCACCGAATAACAGCGATCACGCTTATTGACAACGCTTACAGAGTCTTTGGTTACCATTGCAGTAACAACAGGAATTTTAGCATAGGTAATGATGGCATTCACTGCACTATCTGCCACAATTTTTAGAGATGTTTTGAGCGAAACTTCTTTATCCCCTTCTTGGTAAGTCACGTTTAACTTAGAATAGAAAGTTTTTGGCTCTAGTTGAGACAAACTATCGATTCTATCAATTAGTTCTTTATCCTTGATTTTGGGAAGTTTGGATAACTCCTCTGTTTGCGTCGTTAAAGCTTCCCCCGACTTACATGCTGCCGCTGTCAAAAGCAACAGGAACGAAAATATGATTAATTTATAGTGCTTTAACATACGTTTTTGTTTCTATTTTTTCGTTCAAACGGATACTGCCGTCACCGCAGTTTTTGGCCCGTTCCCAACTCTTTATGGCATCAGCGGTAGCGCCCATTTTAAATTGGAAGTCGCCGAGTAATTCAAGGTAGCTTGAAGCATTCAAAAGATTTGGGTTCTGAACCGACTGTAAAATTTGCAGCCCTTGTTGGTAATTTCCTGTTTGAAATAAAGCAAAAGCCTCCTCTTGCTTGTATAAATCGTTTGTTGGGGCTTGTTGTCTCAATTCTTGAATGCGCGTCACCGCGCTATTTACCTCAATCTGATGCAAAAGCAGTTGATGGATATATTGTAATTCTACTGCTGGATTCGATTTGCTGAGTTCCAGTGCTTTTTTAAAATGCGCCAGCCCTTCAACAGTTTGTCCAAGACCAAACGCAGCGACACCTCGTTGTGCCCATGCTTCGGCCAACAAACTGGGGTCATTGACGATGACATTTGCACACAGATCTAAGTTTTCTAGCGCTGTTTGGTAATTCAGGGCCCTATTAGCAGCCAAAGCGATGAAAAAATAAGGCAAGGGTTGATTTGGAAAAATAACGGCTGCATCCTGTGCATCCTTTTGTAAAGAAGTCCATTGTTGTGTTTCAAAGGACAACAATAAAATTTGATTCCAGACGGGATATAAATTAGGATCTATTTTGACTGTTTGTTGATAGGCCGCAATTGCTTTTTTTAGTTGCCCCGCTTTGTAATAGTAATCTCCGGCAATAGAATGCGATTTCGCTTCATTTGGATACGTTTCTGTCATGAATTTGACCAATGGCTCTAATTGGATATCAGGCGTTTGTTGTTCATTGAGTAACATGATCAAAATGTTCATTTTTTGATCCAGGCTTGCCCCCTCAGCCAAAATGCCTGCCTGCATATATTTTTTTCCCTGAACTCGGTCACCTGAACGATAGAGCATCTCTCCGTACATCAATGAAGCTACGCCATTAGAAGGGTCAGCAGCAACGAGGTCCTTGAGGATTTCAAAACCTTGTTTGTAATTCTGGGTCTTGAAATAGTGGTCTACTAAATTGGCAAGGATACTAGGCTCTTGCGGAAATGCTGTTCTTGCTGCTTCTAAAAGCGCCACCGCTTCCTTTTCTTTCCCCATCTGAATGTAGAGTCTGAATTTTTCCAACACTGTATTTGGGTTGGCTCCCAGCGCCTGTTCCATCTTTTGAATCAAGGCCAAGGATTTGGCAGGTTTTTGAAGCTGTTGATAGGCTTGTAGGCACCCACTGTAGAAATCAATGTTTTTAGGATCAACCTTCAACAAGGCTTCAAAAACTTCGGCGGCCTCTGCATACTTACCCATTTGACCGTACATAAATGCCAACTCGCGTTTGTAGTGCAAATTTTTGGGATCGAGTGCGGCCGCTTGTTCAGTATGATACACTGCTTCAGCATATTTTTCTTGTTTGAGATAAGTTTCAAACATGGCGAAATGCAAGGCAGCATCTTTTGGATTTTGTTGCAGACAAATCTTGAATGCAGCGAGTGCTTCTTCATGTTGCTCGTTGAGCATCGCTCTTACGCCTACATGAAATTGTTTGATATAGGCAGGGTCCGTGGTTGCAGGTGTTTGTTGCACCTTGCAAGCGGCTAAAGCAAGTAAAACAAAAAGAAAATAGCGCTTATTCATGGACACTGCTGAAATCTCCAAGACTGAGGTCTTTGGAACGGCCTATATAATTAGCATTGGAGCCAATCATGGCACCACTGATTTGGGCTTTAACAATTTGGCTTTTTTCACCGATGATGCTATTGCTTACCACCGCTTCATTCAAAATGGTACCGGCACCAATGGAAACATGCGGGCCAACAATAGAACGCGAAATTTTTACATCGGGCCCAATATAACAAGGCTGAATGATGATGCTATCTGAAATGTCTGAGGCGTGTTGCTGTAAACGACCCGCTTCTTGGTCGTGTTCCAAAACGCGCTGATTGGTTTGAACAGTAACCTCTTTGTTACCGCAATCTAGCCATTCGTCAACTGTGCCGGGTTTAAAAGCTACGCCCGCTTCAGTGAGTCTGCGCAGCGCATCTGGCAATTGGTATTCTCCACTTTTAATGACATTATTATCAATGAGGTACTCAAGCTCTTTACGTAAACGCCCACCATCTTTAAAATAGTAAATGCCAATCATGGCCAAATCAGAAACAAAAGTTTGTGGTTTTTCTACAAAATCGATGATATGACCCTGCTCATTGAGTTTCACGACGCCAAAAGCACTAGGGTCCTCGATTTGCTTGACCCATAAAATGCCTTCGTCTTCCTGAGAGATTTTGAAATCTGCCTTGAAAAGCGTGTCTGCAAATGCAACCACTACCGGGCCCTCTAATTTTTCAGCAGCACACAAAACTGCATGCGCCGTTCCTAGGGGTTGTAATTGATAATGAATAGAGCCTTTTGCACCAAGGCGATCAGCTACCGCCAATAGTTCTTTTTCCACTGCCTCTCCAAATTCGCCGACGACAAAGGCAATTTCATCGATGGGTTCGGCACAAACTCTCGCAATATCGGCGACCAAGCGGTGAACGATTGGAATGCCTCCAACTGGCACAAGTGGTTTTGGAATGGTTAAGGTATGTGGTCTGAGTCGGCTACCGCGACCCGCCATTGGGACAACTACTTTCATTGAAATTATTTTAGGCCCGTACTTCCAAATCCGCCTTCGCCGCGTTCAGAAGTTCCGAGTTCAGTAACTGGAATTAAATTAACTTTTTCGACCTTACAGAAAACCAATTGTGCGATGCGTTCACCATCTTCAATGGTTACTGTTTCTGAAGATAAATTGACAAGAATTACACCTATCTCACCACGGTAATCCGCATCAATTGTGCCAGGCGTGTTCAGAACAGTGAGGCCTTTTTTCAGGGCCAAACCACTTCTTGGTCTTACTTGGCATTCGATGGCGGGGTCCATCTCTAAAAATAAGCCTGTTTTGATCAATGCACGTTGCATCGGCGCAAGACTCACCGGCGCTGATAATAAGGCTCGAACATCCATGCCAGATGCGCCGGCGGTCTGATAGGCCGGCATTTCGTGGTGCCCTTGATTAATGATTCTTACTTCGTTGCTACTCATCTTTCAAAAATAAAGTAATTCTTGACGCCAACTTTGCCCGTTTTCTAGGATTAATCAACAGCTTAGTATGGACAACATCCTTCGTTTTTGAGCTCAATTGCTTACTTTTGTTCAACAATTCAGTGATTATGTTAGAAATTCAGCGCATCAGACAAGAAAAAGACGCAATTATTGCGGGTTTAGCCAAAAGAAATATCGATGCAAGCAGCACCCTTGAAGAAATTTTAGCGCTCGACCAAAAGTGGCGTACTGCTAAAACAGCCCTAGATACGCTGGCCGCTGAAATGAATCAAATTGCTAAGTCTATTGGTGAACTTTTCAAAAGCGGAAAGCAAGCAGAGGCCACTGAATTGAAAGCGCAAACAACCGCGCTTAAAAGCAAAGAATCTGCGCTAAAAGAAGAGGTGAGTACTTTAGAGGAAAGCCTTCAAAAACTGCTTTATACTTTACCTAACGTTCCTCATGATATGGTGGTGAAAGGTAAAGATGCCAACGATAACCAAACGGTGCATGAAGCCGGTAACATTCCCACTTTTGATTTTGAAGCACAAGCCCATTGGGACCTCGCTAAAAAATATCAACTCATCGATTTTGAATTAGGTGTCAAAGTAACAGGTGCCGGATTCCCATTTTACCGCGGTAAAGGCGCGCGTTTGCAGCGTGCACTCATTCAATTTTTCCTAGATGAAGCCATTGCGGCCGGATACGAAGAATTTATTTCGCCTCACGTTGTGAACGAAGCAAGCGGTTACGGTACTGGGCAACTTCCAGATAAAGAAGGACAAATGTATTACATCAAGGAAGACGACCTTTACATGATCCCAACCGCCGAGGTTCCTTTGACCAATATTTACCGAGATGTCATCCTTCCTAGTCCTGATTTCTCTATCAAAATGTGTGGTTATACGCCATGTTTCAGACGTGAAGCTGGGTCTTATGGAAAGGACGTTCGCGGACTGAACCGTTTGCACCAATTTGACAAAGTTGAAATCGTGCGTGTCGAGCATCCAGACAATACGGCAAAAGCACTAGACGACATGATTGCACATGTATCTAACTTACTAGACAAGCTTGAATTACCGTACCGAATTTTGCGTTTGTGTGGAGGCGATATGGGCTTTGCATCTGCCATGACCTACGATTTCGAAGTATTTTCAGCGGCTCAAGAAAAATGGCTTGAGGTCAGTTCGGTATCTCGTTTTGATACTTTTCAATCGAACCGCCTGAAGTTGCGCTTCAAAGACGATAAAAAAACCACCCTTTGCCATACCCTAAACGGTTCTGCACTAGCACTGCCGCGTATTTTAGCATCTTTGCTTGAAAATCACCAAACTGCCAACGGCATTGCCATTCCGAAAGCACTACAAGCCTACACCGGATTTAGTGTCATTGAATAACAATTCTTGGGCTCAAATTGCGTTAAATAAGGGCTTGTGCCCATGAAACCATATCTGACAAAGCTCGTTTTCTTTCTTTGGTGTTCCGTTTTGGTCCATGGTTTTGCGTATGCGCAATCGAATCAAAAGTATGTGGCGCTTGCACCAAACTTGAAAAAGCAATTCCTTGATAGCCAAGCCATATACCTTCCATCCATTCATTTTTTTGAAGATTCGCTTTATCAGCGGCTCATTGAAATTTCAAGTGATCGCTACACTCTTGAAATTGAAAACAACACATTCACCTGGATTACGCCACCACCCGACACCATTTACATGAGCTTTCAAGTATTTCCGTTTCGGCTCAAACAAATATGGCAACCCTATCCGCTACAGATAAATCCAATAGATGTTGTTGCCGCAGAACGCGCTAAATTCCAAATTACCTCAACGAGTTCCCAAGACTTTTTTGGTGGAAACAGCATTCAAAAGAATGGTAGTTTGTCAAGAGGTGTAGGTTTTGGCAACAACCAAAGTCTGGGGCTGCAATCGGCGCTCAACCTTCAGCTCAGTGGCCAACTTACGCCAAATTTAACACTTACAGCTGCACTTTCTGATGCCAATATTCCGCTACAAGCATCCGGAAGCACAAATCAACTCAAAGAATTTGACCAAGTATTTATTCAGGTACACAACGAGCAATTGAAAATTATTGCTGGTGACTTTTGGCTGCAAAACCCCGCTTATAGCGAGTTTCTAATCTATAAAAAAAGGGGACAAGGCTTGACTGGTTCCTATCAATGGAAAGTAAAAAACGGTCAAATTTATACGCAGACTACCACCGGCCTTTCAAAAGGGAAATTTCAAAGACAGATCATTCAAGGTAAAGAAGCTGTGCAAGGCCCGTATCGACTAACAGGTGCCAATAATGAGCCTTATATCATGATTTTATCAGGGACTGAAAAGATTTACATCGATGGGCGCTTACTCACAAGGGGCCAAGAATACGATTACATCATTGACTACAATACAGCCGAACTGACTTTTACTTCCCGCAATATGATCACCAAAGATGTGCGTATTGTGGCTGAATTTCAATACGCTGATCAAAATTATAGCAGAAGCTTACTGCAACACACCAGCCGATTCGAAAATAAAAAATTACAACTCTGGGTTGGTGTCTACCAAGAGCAAGACCTCAAAAACCAACCACTTCAGCAGATTTTAACAAACGAACAGAAACTTAGCTTGAGTCAAATAGGTGATCAACTCAGCACCGCAGCCATTCCGGGCTATGAAAATGTTGGTTTTTTAGAAAATGCCAATATGTATCAAATGATAGATTCTTTGGGGTACGACAGTATTTTTGTACTCAGTGTCAATCCTCAGCTCGCTCATTACCGCTGTACCTTTACTCAAGTTGGTGCACAACAAGGAGACTATATACTTGCCGGCATCAATGCTTCAGGGGCTTATTATCAGTGGGTCAAGCCCGAAAACGGGATTTCACAGGGAAATTATGCGCCCATCCGCAAGGTAGAGACACCACAAAGAAAACAAATGCTGAGTTCAGGGCTTGCACTTCAATTGACACCTCAGCTGAAAATATATACCGAAAATACACTCAGTGAAAATGACCTGAACTTGTACTCCTCTTTAGACGACAAAAATAATTTAGGCTTTGCCTCAAAAGGCGGTATCAAATATGTCCAAGAAAAAACGACTGATAGTATTTTACGAATCAGAGAGAGTGCCATCAATTATACTTTTTTAGGCAAGCAATTTATCCCTATCGAGCAGTTTAGAGCCGTAGAATTTGACCGCGATTGGAATATCAGGGGCCAAAACTTTGCTGGGCAGCAACGACAACTTGAATTCGTTCAAAAATGGAACAATAGCCTCAAAGGAAATACACAAATCAAATTAGAAACCTTCCAAATCGATAGCCTATTTAGCGGCAACAGGTGCTATACGGATGGTGTTTGGAAAAACAAAGGATGGCAGGCCAAGTGGGATGGGTTCGGTATGCAAAGTAAACTTGGAACACAACAAAACACATTTGTCAGGCATCGGGCTAAATTCAGCAAACAAATAGGTGCTTTCCAATTAGGATTCTCAGATGACCATGAATGGAATGTTTTCGAAGCGCAACAACAATTGAGTTCGCAATCCTATCAATTCTATGATGCACAAGGCTACCTCACCTTTCAACCTAAAAAAGGAATGGAGCTGAAAATTTTTTACCGAGAGCGCTATGATTGGCGTCCGGATACTACTGCGCTCAGTGCAGCTGCCAAAGCTCGAACTAGTGGTCTCGAACTCAAATGGGATAGCCATCCTAAACATCAACTTCAGACCATTTTAGGTATGCGGCAGCTTTTGATCATCGACTCCACACTTATGGATCAAAACCCAGAAAACAGTGCTGTGGGCCGCATCGATTACAATGGAAAGTTTCTTAAGAACGCCCTTGTGATCAACACCTTTTATGAGTTAGGCTCAGGGCTCGAACAAAAAAGACGTTTTCAGTATCTGCGCGTCAATGATGGTCAAGGCGTATATGCTTGGATCGACTACAATAATGATGGCATCAAAGACCTCAACGAATTTGAAATTGCCCAATTTGTAGACCAAGCGCAGTACATCCGAATTTTTGTTCCGAGCACAGACTACGCAACGGTATATGCCAACGAATGGAATCAAAGCATCCTGTGGAGGCCCGAACAAATTTGGCGCAACCGCAATGGCGTTTTAGGCGTGTTATCCAAATTCTCCAACCAAACAAAAATTCGTGTGCAACGCAAACTCAGCGAAGCCAATATGACACAGTGGATCAACCCTTTAGCAACAAAAATTGCCGATAATTCCTTGCTTTTCGCCAATGCACAATTTTCCAATTCCATTTATTTCAACCGCAATGGGCAACGATTTTCAGCGGCCTACAACTGGAGTAATAACCAAAGTAAAACACTTTTAGCAAATGGGCAAGATGCCAGAAAAGCACTATTGCATCAATTGAATTTACGCCTCAATTTAGGAGCTGCTTTTGCCTTTGAAGGCACCATAAGTACAGGTCAAAATGCGGCATTTGCAGATTATACCTCCGGGCGCAATTACGAATTAAAAATAGCTGAATTCAAACCACAACTCATTTATCAGAAGGAAAGCCAAGTGCGTTTAAGTTTAACTGGAGGGCTCACCCAAAAACAAAATAATCCCATTTATGGTCAAGAAAAGAGCTTGGCTAAATCAGCAGATTTTTCCTGGAAAGTCAATAAAACCGAACAATCGAGTATTACCGGAAATATCAAATACATCTATTTCGACTTCACAGGCAATCAGCAATCGGCAGTCGCTTATGAAATGTTAGAAGGATTGAGGGCTGGGGCCAACCTCACTTGGGGGCTTAATTTTCAAAAAACACTCGGAAAAAATCTTCAACTGAGTTTACATTACAGCGGAAGATCAGCGCAGGGTCAACGCAGTATTCATACAGGTGGAATGGAACTTCGGGCGTTTTTCTAAACGTTATTATTTGGCAAGTTGTGCTTGTACAAAAGCCCTTGCCTGCGCATCGGTTGCCACAAAATCCTCATATTTCGGATGCAAGATATTTGGGATACTTTGCATGCAAAACTCATTAAGTTGACCTATTTCTAAAAACGAGATTTTTCTGTCAAGAAATGCCGCCACTGCCTCCTCATTGGCTGCGTTTAAAGCACAAGCTGCTGTGCCTTGCGCATTCATCGCTTGATACGCTAAATCTAGGTTTTTAAACACTTTGCGGTCAGGCTGCTCAAAAGTTAGTTGCGGATAATCCATGAAATTGAAACGCGGAAAATCGGTCTGAAAACGTGCAGGATATGTTAAAGCAAATTGAATAGGGAGCTTCATGTCAGGTAAGCCCATTTGCGCTTTCATGCTACCGTCTTCAAACTGCACCAAACTATGTACAATTGACTGCGGATGCACGATGACATCAATTTGTTCAGGTTTCAAACCAAATAACCACTTGGCTTCAATGACTTCCAAACCCTTGTTCATTAAACTCGCAGAGTCTATGGTGATTTTAGCTCCCATACTCCAATTGGGATGCTTCAGGGCTTGTTCTAAAGTTACACTTTGAAGTTGCTCATGGGTAAATCCTCTAAATGGGCCTCCAGAAGCAGTAAGGTATATTTTTTCAATTGGGTTATGGAATTCACCAACCAGACATTGAAAAATGGCAGAATGTTCAGAATCTACTGGGTAAATGTTAACCGCTTTCTCTTTGGCTAAATTGGTGATCAATTCACCAGCAACTACCAGCGTTTCTTTATTCGCTAAGGCAATTGTTTTTCCTGCATTGATGGCATGGATGGTGGGCTTGAGACCTGCATAACCTACTAACGCCGTGAGTACTGTGTGTACTTCCGTTGACTCCACTACTTGACAGAGCGCTTCCTGGCCTGCATATACATGAATATCAGCAGCCCAGAGTGCGTCTTTTACTTTCTGATACTGACTTTCGTCAGTGATAACCACTGAATTGGGTTGAAATTTTAAGGCTTGCTCGATGAGTAAGTCGGCATTTTTACCTGCGGTAAGGACTTGAAGGTCAAAATAATCTGGGTAAGCAGCCAACACTTCAAGTGCTTGCGTTCCGATTGACCCCGTCGATCCTAAAATGGCAATGCCTTTCTTTTCTTGCATAGACAAAGGTAACAATTGTGCTTGAAGAAAGTTTGGTCTACTCCACCGTCACCGACTTCGCTAAGTTGCGAGGTTGGTCGACGTTACAGCCGCGCATAACAGCGATGTGGTAAGAAAGGAGTTGTAGCGGGATTGTGGCTACAAGTGGAACTAAGAATTCGTCTACTTCAGGAATTTCGATAACGTGGTCAGCCATGTTGCGGACTTGTTCGTCGCCTTCAGTGACAATTGCAATGACTTTTCCTTTGCGTGCTTTGACTTCTTGGATAT
>CAYPVA010000041.1:0-13395 GCA_964414045.1 uncultured Lishizhenia sp.
TTCATATTTGTAAATCCATGTTGGCCTGGGAAAAATTCTCACCCCTCAATGAAAAAGGCGAGCGCGAGACCCCTGCAAATACCGGTTTAAAGGGTGACAAGCTGGTCGGAAAGTATTATGTAGCATTTGACAAAGCGCTACAGGCAGAAGCCAAAACTATAATGCAAAATTGGCAGGAGGGGAATTTTGAAGACACGCCGGAGGCGATCAAGACCGCCGTGCTCAATTTTGAGCATGCCAAGCTAGGAAAAGACGAAAAAGCCCAAGCGGCAATCGACGATAAAATAAAAGAGCTCGCAAAAAATCAAACAACCATTCTTCAAGAGGCCAAAGATATGTTGGTCAAGTGGGAAGCCCGCGATCCTCAGGTCTATCTCTTATGGACAACCATGAATAGTTGGGTTTATGCTGGTTTTGAGCAAACCTACGACAAAATGGGCGTCAGCTTTGATAAACTCTATTATGAGTCCGATACATTTCTTTTGGGAAAAGACCAAGTCATGCAAGGGTTGGCATCAGGTGTTTTCTACCAGAAATCAGATGGTTCTGTTTGGATAGACCTCAGTGCTGAAGGCCTTGATGAAAAATTGGTCCTACGCTCGGATGGTACAGCCGTTTACATGACCCAAGATATCGGAACCGCTATTGATCGCTTTGCCGATTACCCTGATTTACACGGCATGGTTTATACCGTAGGAAACGAACAAGATTACCATTTCAAAGTATTGTTTTTGATCCTTAAAAAACTCGGCTACACTTGGGCTGACAACTGTTTTCATTTGAGTTACGGTATGGTTGACTTACCGAGTGGAAAAATGAAATCTAGGGAAGGGACAGTGGTAGACGCCGATGACTTGATTGATGAGGTAACGCTTACTGCCAAGGAAATGACTCAAGAACGCGGACATTTAGAGGGTTTAACTGCACAAGAACGCGAAACACTTTACAGTCAAATTGGTCTGGGTGGCTTGAAATATTATTTACTCAAGGTTGATCCTAAAAAACGCATGCTTTTTAATCCGGAAGAATCCATCGACTTGACCGGAAATACTGGTCCATTTATTCAGTATGCCCATGCCAGGATCAGCACTTTGCTTGCTAAAGCCAATTATCAAGCGCAACCACTTGCATTGGCGCTAGATTTAAAAGCAGAAGAGCAAGAAATCATCAAACAACTGGCTATTTTTCCTGTGACAATAGAAGAAGCAGCAAAAAATTACTCGCCAGCAGTGATTGCCAATTATATCTACGAATTAGTAAAGCTGTACAATACATTTTACCAGAGTGTCAAGATCATCATTGAACCTGATGCCGAGCTGCGCCAACTCAGACTTGCACTCAGTGCAGTAGTTCAGCAAACGATTGCTCATGGCTTGAAACTCTTAGGAATTGATGCGCCGCAGCGCATGTAGTTCTGCTAGCTATTGAAAATCACTTGATCCGTGAGTTCTCGGACCATCACAAACAACTCATCTTTGAAGGTTTGCGCTTCATAAGTCCCGCGCTCAATCATGCGCAATTTGTGCTCCCATTGCCCTGTTAACTCAGGACTTTTTAGCAGGTCAAATGAAATTTTATCGATAAGAGCCATGCCTGTTGGCGTGGCAAAAAGATTCTTTTTTTTCTTTTCAATGTATTGGCGCTTGAATAGTGTCTCAATGATGCTTGCGCGCGTTGAAGGCCTGCCGATACCATTTTCTTTCATGACCTCGCGCATTTCTTCATTTTCAACAAGTTTGCCTGCTGTTTCCATAGCCCTCAGTAGGGTTGCTTCAGTGTAAGGTTTAGGGGCACTGGTTTTTCCTTCGTGAATGAAAGGTTCATGTGGTCCCATTTCACCTTTTTCAAAATGGGGAAGTATTTTGTCTTCAGGATTACTTTGTTGCGCCTTTAAATCTTCATAGACAACACGCCAGCCTTTATCGAGTACTTGCTTACCGGTTGCTTTAAACTCGAGCGCTTCTACTTTGCCAATAACGGTTGTATTGGAAACTTTACATTCGGGATAAAAAGCTGCGATAAATCGCCTAACGATGAGGTCGTACACGCGTTGCTCGTCGGGGCTGATTCCAGAAGGCGCCACACCGGTTGGAATGATAGCGTGGTGGTCCGTGATTTTTTTGTCATCAAAAATTTGCTTGGATTTCTTGATGGGTTTGCCTTCAAGCGCTGCTGTAAATCGCTTGTAGTCCCTGAGGCCGCTGAGAATTCCGGGGATTTTAGGATGCAGGTCTTCAGAGAGGTAGGTGGTGTCTACACGTGGGTAGGTGACTAGTTTTTTCTCATAAAGGCTCTGAACTTTATTAAGCGTTTCTTCTGCAGAATACCCGTAGTAACGGTTGCCATCCACTTGAAGGGAAGTGAGGTCGTAAAGACGAGGATTGCCTTCTTTGGCATCTTTTTGCTCAAAGCTGATGATCTCAAAAGGTTTTTCTTGCAGATAGGTAAGCCCTTTTTGGGCTTTTTCTTTGGTTTTAAGCCGCTCTATTTGGCAGTTGAACTCTGTTTCTCGGTATATTGTTTTGAGTTCGTAAAAAGTTTCGCTTTTGAAGGCTTCAATTTCTTTTTGACGCTGTACAATTAATGCGAGCGTTGGCGTTTGTACGCGCCCAACGGAAAGTGTTTGTTTGTCGCGGCCATATTTGCGGGTAAAAAGCCGCGTACCGTTGATCCCTAAGACCCAATCGCCGACCGCCCTGGCGTTGCCTGCGGCGAAAAGGCGGTCAAAATCTGCCCCGGGCCGAAGTTTCTTGAATCCATCTTTAATGGCTTCTTCGGTCAAGGAAGAAATCCAGAGCCGCTTGACCGGAACTTTGCATTTTGCCTTGAGTAAAACCCAGCGCTGAATGAGTTCTCCTTCTTGCCCGGCATCACCGCAATTGATGACTTCTGTTGCTTGACTCACTAAGCGTTCAATGACATGAAACTGCTTTTTTGCGCCGTCGTCTCCGCGAAGCTTGATGCCAAATTGGGCAGGTATAATGGGTAAATCTTCTAATTTCCAGTATTTCCAGTTGGGGTTGTAGTCTTCTGGGTCCTTTAAAGAACACAGGTGCCCATAGACCCAAGTAACAGCATAGCCATTGCCTTCTAGGTAGCCATCCTTGCGGTTCTTGGCACCTAAAATCTCCGCTAAATCACGGGCAACACTTGGCTTTTCGGCAATGCAGACAATCATTGACCTCCAAAACGCTGCATACCACCCTCCAAGAACTTCTTGTAAGACTTGATGTCAGGGGTATAGCCGATGGCTTCAGTGAGGTCATTGCCTTCGTGGTCCGTGACAACATAAAGTGGCTGTTGAAAACTCTTGTAGCGTGTCATTTGGTAGTCGGCCCATTTGTTACCAATCGTTCTGATTTGCCCGCTTAACTTCGATACGCGTTGTTCGTTTGCTGGTAAAAGCTCGCGGTCGTCTACGTACAATGAAATGATCACAAATTTCTTTTGCAGCAACGGGCGAATTTCGTCGTTGGTCCAGACGGTGCTTTCTGTCTTGCGGCAGTTTTGGCAGGCATGGCCGGTGAAGTCAAGCAGGATAGGTAAGTTGCGTTTTTTAGCGTAAGCGCGCCCTTTTTCAAGGTCGTGGAACACCAAAATAGAGCCATCACCAACTGGGTGCATATCGGCTGCAAAAGCTGCAGAAACAGAGTCTTCAACCAAACCAGTTTCTTGACCGCCATTGACCCAACGGAAGTTGTCTTCGGAGTGCGTGCGCGGCGGTGCGATACCATCAATAAGGGTAAGTGGTGCGCCAAACATTCCTGTGAAAAGGTATACGGAGAAAACAAGTGCCAAAAGTGCAAACATAAAACGGGTTACGCTCAATTTTTGAACCGGTGAGTCATGAGAGAACTGTAATTTACCGAGTAGATAAATACCCATGATAAAAAACAACACAAACCAGATGCCTACAAACCACTCACGGGTTAGTAAATCCCAGTGGTAAGCAAGGTCCACGGAAGACAAGAATTTAAGGGCAAGTGCAAGCTCAGTAAGTCCTAAAACAACTTTTACTGAATTGAGCCAGCCCCCTGATTGTGGCAAACTATTGAGCCATCCTGGGAAAATCGCAAAAAGCGTAAACGGAATGGCAAGTGCTAAAGAAAAGCCGGTCATGCCTACAGCTGGGGTGAGGTAAGAGCCTGAAGTAGCTGCCTCAACAAGCAAGCTGCCGATAATTGGGCCTGTACATGAGAAGGAAACCAAGCCAAGTGTAAAAGCCATGAAGAAGATACCGAGGTAACCTCCGCGGTCTGCTTGTTTGTCCATTTTATTCACCCATGAATTGGGTAATTGGATTTCAAAAGCTCCCAAGAAGGAGAAAGCAAATAAAACGAAAATGCTAAAGAAGATGAGGTTCATCCAGACATTTGTGGAGAGGTCATTGAGACCAAGTGGACCCATGATGGCGGTGAAAATAAGGCCAAATGCAACGTAAATCAAGACAATAGAAGCGCCATAGATCAAGGCTTTGAAAATTCCTTCGCTGCGCGTCTTGGATTGCTTTGTAAAGAACGTAACCGTCATCGGGATCATTGGGAACATACAAGGTGTGAGCAAGGCAACTAAGCCCGCGATGAACCCCGCGATGAAAATCACCATATTCGAATCTTTCTTTTTCTCTTTTTGTTGAATCGGAGCTGGCGCTTGGTCCATGGTAGACTTCGCACCGCTGGAGTCAATATTTGTTGCTTGTGCTGTTGTAGTTGTGTCGATTGCTACAGGAGCAGCGCCAGAAGATTTATAGCCACTCACTTTAAATTTGGCCGTATAATCAAACGGTGGTAAACAACCTTCGTGGTTACAAAGTTGAAAAAATAGATTACAACTGGCAGTAAATGCTTCGTCTGACAATATTTCTATTTTTTGTTTGAAGATCGCTTTGTTTTCAAAATACAAAGAGGTGCCGAGTTCGTCCTTTTGAACAAGTGGTATTCCTACTTCAAAAACTTTTCCGACAGTTTTGAAGTTTTTATCCGCTTTAAACTTGAACTCAGGTACGATACCAGTGCCGTCGGCTGCCATAGGGTCATGCTTGAGGCTAAAAATATGGTACTCAGGCACAAGTTTCCCTGAAAAAACCAAGTTGGCGTGGCTTTCATCGATCTTTTCAACCGTGCAGTTCCATTTGATGAACTGATTCATGAAATCTTGGGCGCTGCTGGAGAAGGATAAACCTAAAAAGAGGATGCTAAATAGAAGAGCTTTCATTGGTTTTAGTTTGGTTTTTCTAATTTGTACGGTGTGACCTTTATTTCAAAAGGTATGGTTTGAGGTGGCAAACAACGCTTGTCGTCGCAGAGCATGAATGTGAGTTCGCCTTTTACTGTTGTTGGTTTTTTAACTTTGATTCGGTTGCTCGCTTCAAAGGTATTTTCAAAGTAGGTAACCTCGGCGCCAAAATTTGGGTCAAAAGATTGCTTTGCTTTGGTGGAGGCTTCGAAATCTTTTAATACTTGAACTGCTTTATTTTTTTCGAGCACAATTTGTGTTGGTACAGGTCCAATGCTAGGATCGAGATCAATGGCGTAAAGATGCCAACCACTTTCAATATCCGCATGGATTTGAATCGAAGCAGGAAAAGCAACATAATCAATACTCCATTGAATCTTCTCTTGGCCATAGGCCCAAGTGCTTAGTAGAGAGAAGCATACAAAAAGTTGGAGTAGTGCTCGCATGGATGTTAACTAAATGAGTTTCGAAATTACGAAAAAAACAGCTGCTAAATGCAACAAATATCACCAAGGAAGGCGAGGGTTTGCGCTGGCGTTTTGGTCAAGTGTTTTGCCCTCTGCTAAATAAAATGAACCGGCCATTGCAATCATAGCGGCGTTGTCTGTGCAGTAGCTCATCTTTGGAATGCTGACACTCCAACCTTCAGTTTGTTTTTCCAACAAGCGCTTGCGCAACTCTGAATTGGCAGAAACTCCTCCGGCAATAGCAACGGTCTTGATTCCGGTTGATTGAACAGCTTTATCGAGCTTATGTAACAAAATGGTCACGATACTATTTTGAATAGAAGCACAGAGGTCGTGTAAATGTATCTGTCTGAAATTAGGGTCGTTCTTTTCAGCTGCCTGAAGGGTATAAAGTATGGAGGTCTTGAGACCACTAAAACTGTAGTTGAGTGCCGGTATTTGTGGTTTGGCAAATTGAAAAGCATTCGGGTTTCCGAGCGGTGCAAGTTTGTCGATGAGCGGCCCGCCTGGGTAGGGAAGTCCTAGCATCTTGGCTGCTTTATCAAAGGCTTCTCCTGCAGCGTCGTCAATAGTAGAGCCCAATATTTCCATATCGAGTGGGTCGTTGACCTGAACAATTTGGGTGTGGCCACCGCTAACGGTAAGGCAAAGAAAGGGAAACGTTGGCTTGTTGTCTGAGGCGTCATCGATGAGGTGCGCTAAAATATGCGCTTTCATGTGGTGTACGCCAACGAGCGGAATCTTTAATGCGAGTGCTAAAGCCTTGGCAAAGCTCGTGCCGACCGTTAATGAACCCATGAGCCCTGGGCCTTGTGTGAAGGCAATGGCGTCGAGATCTTGTAGGGCAATTTGGGCCTCTTTCAATGCTGCGCTGACAACCGGAATGATACTTTCTTGGTGCGCTCTGCTGGCCAACTCAGGCACAACACCGCCAAATTGTTCATGAACGGCCTGGCCAGCAACAAAATTGGCACGAATTTGGTCGCCGACAAGAACTGCTGCCGAGGTATCGTCGCAGGAAGATTCAATCCCTAATATAATCTTGGTTTTTGCTGTCAAAAGATTGCTAATTTTGTAACAAACATGACAAAGGTACTTAAAATCACGGGCCTGTGCATCTCGCTTCTACTCGAGCTGCTTCTGCTGTTTGTTTTTGTCTTTGTTTTCGCCATTCGAAACTCCCGGGTGCAGAGCTATCTGGCCGAAAAAGCTACTGCTTTTCTTTCTGCTGAGTTAAACACAAAAATATCTATTCAAGAGGTTGACATAGTGTTATTTAAGCATGTTGATTTAAAGAATGTGTTTATTCAAGACCTTGAAGGCAAAACCCTGCTGCATTTGTCACATCTTTTAGTCGATTTAGATAGAATTAAATTGATTAATAAGCAATTGTTAATCAAGAAAATAAGCATTAATAACGGAACAATAAATTTAAATAGGTCTGCCAAAAATGGCACTTATAATTTTCAGTTTTTAGTGGATTATTTCGGAAGTGATCAACCCGTTCAAAAATCGTCTAAACCGCTAGAAATAAAACTCCAACAATTAGCGCTGCAACACATCGATTTCAGTTACCACGATTTCAGAAAAGATACCCTCGATTTCGGTATAGACTACGATCACATCGCCCTAAAAAATTTACAGCTGTTTGCCGATGAAATACAAAGTGTTGGAGCTCATCATGAATTATGGATTCGTTCTTTAGGGTTTAAAGAAAGGTCTGGATTTCATTTAAAGCACCTCGCGGGCAAGCTG
Organism: uncultured Lishizhenia sp.; assembly: GCA_964414045.1. GTDB lineage: Bacteria > Bacteroidota > Bacteroidia > Flavobacteriales_D > Crocinitomicaceae > UBA952. The sequence goes on from CAYPVA010000041.1 coordinate 7,458, forward strand.
AATGTTTCAGACAAGGGTATAGTTTTAAGGTACTTACAACTTAAAACCAAAGAAAGTAAAATTTATTTCCCATTGCTGGCGCTCAGAACAAAGCAACTTTCAGATTTTGAGCACTTTGATGACCTCGTTCGCTTTGATGTTGCTTTAAATTCTAGCCAATTGAATTTAAAAGACCTCAGTTATTTTGTTCCGGATTTGAAAGGGATGAACCAGCGTGTCGTTATTTCTGGTCAGGTAAAGGATGAGCTCAAACGTTTGAGTATTGAACATTTTAAGCTTGCATTCGGGCAAAAATCGCTCATCCAAGCTCATATAAAGCTACCAGATTTTAGGCTTAAGACCAATCAATTGCGCTTCAATGAATGGATTCAATTTGCCCACCTAGATTTTCATGACATTGAAAATATTAGAGTCCCCGAGGGTGTAGGCTCGCTTGAAGTGCCATCTGAAATCAAGGAATTGGCTTTTCTGGAAATGAAAAATGCCAAGGTGAGCGGCGGTGTGAATGATTTTAAGCTGAGCATTCAAGGTGCAAAAACCGAATTAGGTAATTTTTCTTTGGCGCCACTTCGCGTAAAGCAGGAAGCTGAATCGCTCAGTATAGCAGGTGCACAGCCTGATACAATTTTATTGAAGCTACAAAATTTCAACCTTGGCCCACTTGCTGACTTTTCAGAATTGGGTAGCTGTTCTGGTCAAATAAATTTTAACTTGAGCATTTTTAGCGATGGTTCTTATACATTAGAAAAGCTCCACGGAAAGTTCAATAAACTAACCTTTCATCAATATGCTTATCAAAATGTTGCGCTCAATGACGTAAGTATTTTAGCTGACCAATTGAAAGCGCAGGTTGAAATTCTAGACCCGCATTTCAAGGCGAAAACATCATTAGCGTTTTCATTGTCGGGTGCCCTCAATGAGCAATTTGACATGGAGGTTGGTCATGCCGATTTAACAATGCTTGGCTTCGGTACGCGCAATAACAATCAGGTTTCATTTCATTTAAGAGGCGGTATCCAAGGTCCCTCTTGGTCAGACATCAGTGGTTATGCCTCCATCACTAATTTAATTTATCTCGAAGATCAAAAGCGCTTATACACCGAATTAGCACAGGTGCATTTTAGCCAAAGTCAAAACAATAGTTTTTTACAATTCAGTAGCCCTATTCTCGATTTCAATGTCGCAGGACTCATTGACCTCAATAACATTGGCGAAGATTTATTACATCATTTATCGATTGTATACCCGTCTTTGGAGCAAATTGCACCAGATGTCGTTCAGAGTAAGTCTGATTTCACCTTTGATTTGCAGATCAGAAATGCGAAACAATTATTGGACATTTTTGTCTCAGATCTGTCTTTGGCAAACAATACCCGTTTGAATGGTTCTTTCGATTCGCAAAACGAAATGTTGCAATTGAAGATCACTAGCCCCTCGCTGCAATATCAAGATTTTCGATTTGATCAATTGGTGCTCGATCAGAAGATCACCAAAGAACTGACCTCGGGTGGCTTGGATGTTGCGTTGGTTTCATATGCAGACTCTACCAATTTTCACAACCTTAAATTTGCAAATTCCGGAGCCAATGGCGTTATTGATGCAACCATTTCCTGGGACCCAAACACCAATGATTTTTCTGAATTGAAATGGCGAACCACTCTTTTGCCAGATGATTACTTGAATTTCAATTTACAACCATCTTTTTTTACTGTGAACGGCATTCAGTGGGAAATCGCCAACCAATCTGATATATTACTTTCAGCAGCTGAACTCAATGTATCCAATTTTGAGTTGCACCGCGGCTACCAGCTTGTAAAAATCAACGGATGTTTATCGGCTAACCAACGAGACCAACTTCGTTTCGATGTCATTGGCCTTGATTTATCAGAACTGAGTAATTTACTAGATTTTCCGAATCAATTGAGCGGAAGATTTAGCGGTTGGGGCACACTCGCTACGCCGAATAATAGCATCAATATCTTAGCGGATGCAAACCTAGAGCAATTCCAAATTGATGGTCAAATGGTAGGTGATATCATGCTGCATTCCGATTGGAATGATGCCCGTAAAAGTATTTTGCTGGAAGGAACGCTACAATATCGCAATGAACGCACCTTTGATTTCGACGGCCTTTATAACATCAAAACAGATGAATTAGATCTGGGTCTCAACTTCAAGCAAACCGATATTTCTTTTGCCAATGCATTCATGGACCCCGAAGTAGTAAAAGGTATCAAAGGAAAATTAAATGGCCGTATACGCGTAGTTGGAAGCCCTTCAGATCCACAACTTTCCGGAAAGTTGAGGTTGCAAAATGGGGGGGCTGAAATCGCGTTATTAGGTGTTCAATACCAACTCGAGGGGCTTATTCAAGTGACTGAAGACGCCTTTTTCTTAGATAATTTCCCAATTAAAGATCCTGAAGGAAACATAGCCTATCTATCGAGTGCCATTAACCACCAGCAATTTGACAAATGGAACTACGATATCCAGATTAACTTTGAAGACGACATTAAGAAAATAGACCCGCGTACCAATCAAGTGGCGCCAATTGATCGCTTTTTGGTGTTAAACACCAAGTACAAAGAAGGAGATGTCTATTATGGAAAGGCCTATGGTAGAGGAACAGCCAATATTTTTGGAACGGCCAATAACACTGAAATAACGGTTGATGCAACCACTAGAAAGGGTACAGATGTAATTTTTCCAATGTACGGGATGTCTGAAATTGACGATGAAGATAACTGCGTAAAATTTGTAGCACATGGCGTTCAACAGAAACTCGATGACCAAGGCCTTGACTTCACCGGATTAAACCTAGACTTGAATTTCCACGTCACACCCGATGCGAACATGCGCTTGATTTTCAATGAGCAAACCGGCGATGAAATCATTGCAAAAGGAGCCGGAGAGCTCAATATTAAACTCGATCAATTTGATCAACTCACTATGAATGGCCCGTATGTCATTGCTAGCGGTAGCCGATACAACTTCGCGTTGGGTTCAATTAAACAAACCTTTGACATCGAGGCAGGATCAAAAATTGAATGGACCGGTGACCCATACAATGCCGATATCATGATCAATACCGTGACGCCCAAACGCGCTTCCATTCTTGAATTGAGTCCAGAGATTCAAGACAATACGTTGGTCAACCAAGAAATCATGTGTTACCTCAAGCTTTCAGAGACTTTGCTTTCGCCAAAAATATCTTTTGACCTTGTGGCGCCAAGGGTTTCTGAAACAGGCAAAACACTACTTGACCGCGTTAAAGCGGATCCCGATGAATTGAACCGTCAGTTCTTTTCTTTGCTGCTCGTTAGTAAGTTTCAGCCTTTAAAGGGAAATTTATCCGCAGGAGGATCTGCTGCGCTTGATTTGCTGGAGTCACAAATTAATGCAGCCCTTGGGAAACTATCCGATAACTATAAGCTCAATGTTGACTATGGATCCGACCAAGTTGCAGGAGAAAGCAAAGTAGAGCTTGGCGTTGCAAAAGGTTTCTTAGATGACAAACTTGTCATTACAGGAAGTTTTGGGGTGGAAAATCGCAGTACAAGTGCAGGCACAGATGGTGGAAAACTCAACTCTAATACCATGATTGGAGATGTCAATATTGAATACAAGGTCCAAGATAATTTTAGGGTGAGGGCTTTCAATCAATCGAATACGAACTCTGTCAATGAAAACCAAGGTCCTTTCACCCAGGGTGTTGGGGTCTCTTATTATGAAGAATTCAATCACTTTTCAGAATTAGCTTTTGTCAAGCAAGTCAAGCAATTGTTTGTAAAAAGTCCAAAAAAATCAGGTCAACCCCGACCTAAAAAACACAGACAACCTGTAACTTTACCTTCCAATGAAAAAAGTACTAGTAGCCAATCGCGGAGAGATCGCTCGACGCGTGCTTAGAACCCTTAAAAAGATGGACATCAAGAGCGTGGCCATCTATTCAGATGCCGATGCCAACTCTCCACATGTTTTGGAGGCCGATGAAGCTGTTTACGTCGGAAAAAGCCCTTCTGCAGAAAGTTATTTGCAACAAGACAAAATCATTCAGATTTGTCAAGATTTAGGCGTAGATGGTGTGCACCCTGGCTACGGATTTCTTTCAGAAAATGCTGGTTTTGCCAGAAAGTTAAAGGCTGTTGGCGTCAAGTTAATTGGTCCTTCCCCTGAATCTATGGAGGTAATGGGAGACAAACTATCGGCCAAACAAGCCGTAAAAAGCTATAATGTGCCTTTAGTTCCGGGTGTAGACGAAGCCATTTCGGATGTGCATGCCGCCAAAAAAATTGCCGCTGAGGTAGGGTATCCAATCTTGATTAAAGCTTCTGCAGGTGGTGGTGGCAAAGGAATGCGTCTGGTACATCACGATGCTGAATTTGAAGAACAAATGATGCTTGCTCAAAATGAAGCGCGTTCTTCTTTTGGTGATGACGCCGTGTTCATTGAAAAATTTGTTGACCAACCCCGACACATCGAAATTCAAGTCTTTGCCGACCAGCAAGGCAATGTCGTTTATTTATTTGAGCGAGAATGTTCCGTTCAAAGACGCCACCAAAAGGTAGTTGAAGAAGCGCCTAGCGCTATTTTGACACCCGAAATTCGCAAAGCAATGGGCGAGGCTGCAGTGGCAGTTTGCAAAGCGTGTAATTATGAGGGTGCGGGAACAGTTGAGTTTTTAATTGATGGCAAACTCAATTTCTATTTTTTAGAAATGAATACGCGTTTGCAAGTTGAACACCCAGTAACTGAAGAAATTACAGGGCTTGATCTTGTAGAATGGCAAATCCGAGTAGCACGAGGCGAGCGCCTACCCAAACTTCAAGACGAATTACAAATAAATGGACATGCGATTGAAGTTAGGGTTTATGCCGAGGATACCATCAACGGTTTTACACCAGATATCGGTGCACTCAAGCGCTATCGTATCCCATCCGGCAAATACATACGCGTCGACGACGCCTTCGAAGAGGGCATGGAAATCCCAATTTACTACGACCCAATGATTGCCAAGTTGGTTGTGTGGGGCAAGACCCGCGAAGAAGCCATAGAGCGCTGTATAGCCGCTATTGATAATTACCAAATTTCGGGAGTCAAAACTACGCTCGATTTTGGAAAGTTTGTATTGAAGCATCCGGCATTCAGGAGCGGGAACTTCGACACGAATTTTGTCAAAGAACACTTCTCTGATCCATCCTTATTGAAAGATGCGATGCAAGAAGAGGAAAAAGCATTGGTGTTTGCACTGGATGCGATTTGGCAAGATGTACAGCAATTCAAGAAGAAATCTTTTGCTTCACGCAACATTGACTCTTCTTGGAAAAACCAAATTCGATAAAATAATTAAGGAAGGTCACAAGGACTCATTAAAAAAACGTACTTTTACGGCGCAAATTTGATCGCATGAACTTACACGAATTTCAAGGAAAAGCTATCCTCAAAAAATACGGTGTTGCCGTACAAGAAGGCATAGTAGTAGACAAAGTATCCGATGCAGTAGCAGCGGCTCAAAAATTAACTGAAGAAACTGGTACCTCTTGGTATGTAGTCAAGGCCCAAATCCATGCAGGTGGACGCGGAAAAGGTACGGTTCAAGAAACCGGTTCAAACGGTGTAGTTCTTGCCAAAGGCATAGACCAAGTTGAAGAGAAAGTTTCGGGTATCCTCGGTGGTCACCTCGTAACGCTTCAAACAAGCGCTCAGGGTAAAAAAGTAAATCAAGTACTCATTGCACAAGATGTTTACTACCCGGGCCCTACTGAAGTCAAAGAATTCTACATGTCTGTTCTCCTTGACCGCGAGTCAGGACGCAATGTCATCATTTACTCCACAGAAGGAGGGATGGATATCGAACATGTTGCAGAACACACTCCTGAGTTACTTTTTAAAGAATTCATTGACCCAAGAGTTGGCTTACAAGGATTCCAAGCGCGTA
>CAYPVA010000042.1:0-13391 GCA_964414045.1 uncultured Lishizhenia sp.
AAACACATCACCCGTTGCACTAGTACCTGAGATAACCGCATCTAAGTCCCCATCTGAGTCAAAGTCAATTAAATCAGCTGAACCATCTTTCACCGCAATTAAGTTATCTGTCGTTACAGCTAGTGTAAATGCGCCACCTAATGTCGTTGTGTTTTTATACACATACGATTTATAACCACCAGAAGAACTAAATCCACTCACAATTAAGTCGATATCTTGGTCATTATCAATATCTCCTAAATCAAATACCGCAGAGTTTAACGAAGCGATTTGAGATGATAAGTCTGTAGAAACGAAATTCCCTGTTTTCTTATCATATGAGTAAACAAGCAAGTTGAACTTACCTGAAGCAAAACTACTTGTTAAGCCTGCTACAACTACCTCTGCTTGTCCATCATTATTCAAATCAACAACGCGTGACTTCGCTTTAAATAGACCAGTTCCTAAATCCTTCACGTTATAAATTCCTGAATTACCTGGATTAGGTGTTTGAGGTGTCGTCGAAGTATTTGTTCCGCTATTTGTGGTTGTAGGTATCGTCATGAAAACTTTAATTCCATAAGACGAACCAAAAATATTATTAATCACCACATCAGGCTTACCATCACCATTGATATCTCCGGTTTGAGCATTCGTGATTTTATCAACAGAGTTCAATGGATTCGTATTATCTGTTGCTAAACGCTTGCTATCAAACTTCATTAATTTAGGAGCTACTTGTTGAGTAGAAGAACCATAAATTAAATCTAAGTCTTTATCATTATCCACATCGACTAATTTGATTACTGGATTAGCTAATGCCGAAATCGAACGGTCAATAATACCACCTTGGTTCAAGATTTTCCAATCATATAATAATTGGAATTTATCCTCAACTGCGAATTGACCACCTTTCAATCCATTATCTACAGCTTGAACTGACCAATAGTAATTACCTGGATCTAATTGAGTCTCAAAGAAGTTCGTATAGATAGGCGCCGTTTTCACAATTAAGCGTGTACCTGTTTCTAAATCACTCTCTGTATTAGATAATTCAGATCCGCCTTTCGATGTTCCTAAACGAACCACATACCCTAAATTAGTAGTAGAGTGATCATCTTTAGGAGCAGTCCAACTTAAACGAACTTTACCATTACCTAAGTTTTGTGATTTCAATCCAGAGATCGCAGCGGGAGCCTCATTCTTATTGTATTTAATATCAGCTTCATATAATAAAGTCTTAGCTCCTTTATCATCTAAACCAGTAATAAATAAGTCTAGGTCACCATCGGTATCATAATCTACCCAATCCGCTGTTGAATTACGTAATCCTTTTAATTCTACTGGAGAAGCTTTAAATCCACCTTCTGCCGTTTGAACAAACAACTTAGTCTGTGGTACCCCTTTTGAATCCTCCCCAGTAAAGACTAAATCATCCTTACCATCATTATTGAAGTCTCCCACGGCAATATCGCCATTTTTCAAGACTGGGAAACCGTATTGCGATGTTGTTACCCACTTTTTAGCTGTATCATCCCATATGGTATTAATACCTAAGGCAGCACCATTGTTAGTAGAAAGAATAATGTTTCCTTTATCATCTTCTCCAGAATTTAATACGGTTAATTTTCCTTGAGCATTTGCTCCAAAATTCGCAACAACGATCGACGAATTCAACAAGTTCCACTGAATAGGAGAATAATTCCCATTATTGTTATTATTGTTGTTATTCGAAACAGGCGTCGGAATATACGTATTTAACCATAAACCTCCCACAGCATATCCATTAGATGCTTGACCTGAATAAATGATATCATTATCCCCATCGAGATCATAATCAACGATCTTAAGATCGCCATTAATGAACCCTTGCGCTCCTTGTGATGACCCTGTGGGATTCATCATTCCTCCATTCATGGATAAATTTCCATTTTCAATAATGAAATTATCTTTCCCATCTTCCTTGAAACATAAATAGAATTGGAACTGATCTTTTTCATCAAGACCTGAGATCGCAAGGTCGATATCGCCATCATTATCTAAGTCGCCCCATGCCATTTTGCTTGAATACAATTGTGGTAAACCATAATCGTTAGTTGCATCAAAGTATTCGCCATTCACATTAAGATACAAGTGTGTTTGTGGCTTATCGTTATAGCCAGAAACAACTAAGTCAATATATCCATCTTTGTTAATATCCACCCATGATAAATCCCCATCAGTTAAGAAGGCAATATTTTGGTTGATATTCTTGAATACCCCCTTGTTGTTTTGATAGATAGCCGTCACTGCCCCAGTCGTTGCACTCTCACCCATCACCGCTACATCTTGATCTCCATCACGGTCATAGTCACCCCAAGCTACTGCGCCATTCGCTAATCCTACAAATGGATTTTCCTTCAAGGTTAATGTCGTGTTATTGTCTAAGATCTTTAAGGTTAATTCGCTGGTCGCATCTAAATCTGCTCCTATTGCTGTCCCCACTTTGGCAATAATTGTTTCATCTTCCTCATCTACATCCTCATCAATTCCTTGAATAGTTAATTTCGCTTCTGTTGTTCCAGCAGGAATGATGATTTGAGGTGAAATTTGGTATCTCAATACGCGGTGGTTCATACGATCAGATACGTACATATTACCTGCCGCATCAAAACCAACCCCATTGGCTTGTGAAATTCCTGAGGCTACAACTTCACCCGTTGTGCTTGAAGAAGACCATTTAGTCACACGACCGCTTCCTGCATCAGCAACAAAAATGGTGCCTTTAGCATCAACATAGATGGATTGCGGATCTTGCAATTGATTCAAATTAGTACCCCATCCATTGCCTCCAGCTACGATAATAGCTTTCGTTGCACCTGGAGTCCATTTCTGAATAGATTGACCCCAATTAGAATTCACATATACCGTTCCCGTTGCATCTACAAATAACGCTTGTGGGTTCGTTAATTTGTAGTTTTGTTCCGAATTAGAAAGGGCATTATTATAAACGTCTCCGCCAGCTACCAATGTACCTACCTTCGCATTTGGAGCCCATTTAACAACACGGTTATTTGAGTTATCTGCAATATAAATATTACCGCTTGCATCTAAATATAAACCATTAGAGTTACCTATTTGATTTAATGCGTTTCCAGAACCATTACCACCGGCTACAATAACCCCAGCAGTGGCACCTTTAGCCCATTTAACAACTCGGTTACTTTGGTTATCAATTACGTATACATTCTCAGAAGCATCTACATAAAGGCCTCGAGGGTTTTGTAATTGATTTAGGTTATTACCCCACCAGTTACCACCAGCTACCACAGTACCCGTTGTATCACCTGGCGCCCACTTCATAACTCTAGGATTGTTATTCGTAGAAACATAAACCGTTCCATTTGGCATAATAAACATACCTTCTGGATAATCTACTTTATTCAATTCAGAACCTTGACCATTTCCTCCAGCTACTACTTTAGAACCGCCCTTTCCTGGGAAGTCTACTGAGTAATCTTCTGAGAATTTCGATGTACCTGTAAATCCGAAGCTTAATACTGCATCACGAGAAGATGCCGCAGATAGTTTAGCTAAAATTGAAGTTGATTTATGCTCTGGGAAGTCTTTCAATTCTGTTGAAAGTGTAACCACAGGATTATCATCACTATCCAGATAAACCATTGCAGAATCCACAGAAATCGTCGCATTAGTGATGGCATTCACTTTAAGCTTAATCGTTTCTAATACCTCTACTAATTTATCATCTAATCCATTTGTTGAAATTGTAATGGTGCCAGAAGAAGTACCCTTAGCAATTTTAATTTCTTTAGCCGATAATTTGAATTCAGAAGTTTCACTTGCAGTTCCAGAAACGACAAATGTTAAAGTCACATCTTTACCTGAAATTACCGGCATAGAATAAGAAGTGGATCCTGAAGAAGGATAAGGAGAGCTTCCTGTATTCGAAGCAGTCCCTGTATTAACAACCGTAGACATCGTTGCCGTAACGACAATATCTTTTGTAGAGTTTTCTGCAATTTTTGTGCTACTTAATGTCAATTTAACAACAGGTGCATCATCATCATCTAAAATAGAAATAGTAGATGATGCAACTCCTACAGATGTAGCATTTGTTACATTCTTTCCAGTAACAGTAATGGTTTCGTCCTCTTCATCAATCACATCATCCATTGTTGTAATGGTTGCTTTGCCAGATAATTCTCCGGCTTTAACCACAATTTGTGGATTCAATAGGTAACGTAATACTCTGTGATTATTTCTTTCAACTACATAAAGATTGCCCTTACCGTCAAATGAAATTCCTGTAATATTACTTATTCCACTAGCCACTATAGTGCCAGTGGTTGCACCTGGAGCCCATTTAGTTACACGACCATTACCGCCTTCCCCTACAAAAATGTTCCCGTCTTTATCCACATAAATAGCCTCTGGATTAGCTAATTGGTTCGCATTGCTACCCCACCAGTTTCCACCAGCCACAATTTCTGGCTTAGTTGCACCAGGAGCCCATTTCTGCACAGAATGATTCCAATTTGAACCAACATATACATTACCTGCTTTATCTACAAATACAGAACCTGGACTATTCAATTTCGCCGTTTCTGTGCCTGAATTATAGGTAGTTCCACCAGCTACTGTTATACCAGTTGTATAAACACCAGTAGAATTCTTAGCCCATTTCTGAACACGATCATTATTACGATCTGCTACATAAATTGTTCCTAAGCTATCTACGAATATCGCTTGAGGATTACTTAATTGATTCGCTTCATTACCAGATCCTTGATTTCCTACAACCACAGTTCCTGTTAATGATCCCTTTGTAAATTTAACTACACTATTGGATTGGGCATCAGCTACATATAGATTCTCATCTTTATCCACAAATACACCCATCGGCTGTCTAATCAGATTGTTCGGATTTGACCAATTATCCCCAGCAACTAATGTTCCAGTAGTATCGCCAGGTGCCCATCTTGTTACCTTAGAGTTATTATGAGATGCTACGAACACTGTTCCGTCAGCTAAAACAGATACTCCCCACGGATTACCAACTTTGTTCATCTCGCCACCATCACCTTTTCCGCCAGCTACCACTTTAGCAACTCCTTTGCCTTCAAAGTCGATGACATAATCTTCTAAAAGTTTCGCTGAACCCCCTAAGCCTAACTCTACGGTTACATCCTTAGAAGTAGCAGCAGGGAGTTTAACTTCAATTTCTTGTGATCCATTTTTCTCTGCAACAGTTGCTTTAGAGCTCGCTATCGTATAGGTAGGAGCATCGTCACTTTCCACATAGGCTGTAACCGTATTTGTCTGTGCCGTCGCGTTTGTAATAGCTTTAACACTAAACACAATGTTCTCTAGAGGTTCAACATCCGTATCATCTAAATTACTAGTTGATAAGGTAATCGTACCGGAATTTTGACCTTTTGAAATTGTCAATGTTTTGCTAGATACTGTATACTCGCTAGATTCTACCGCCGTTCCTGAAGTCTCAAATAAGATCGTAATATCTTTTTCTGAAACCAAAGAAGAAGTCGCAGTTAACACAAGGTCTGTATTCGAGTTCTCTTTAATTGTAGGAGAGCTTAATCTGAAGCTTACAACTGGAGCAGCATCGTTATCAATGATTTTCACAGTAGATGTAATAATTCCAGCACTTAACGCATTCACAACATTTGATGAATTAATAACAATGGTTTCGTCATCCTCATCATTTTTATCGTCTATCGGTGTAATAGTTGCTTTTCCTCTTGTTTGACCAGCAACTACTGTGATCTGTGGAACAGTCTGGAATTTCTGTACACGGTGGTTATTTTGTTCCACAACATAAATATTTCCTTTTGCATCAATACCTACACCATGAGCACCAGAAAGTTTATCTGCTGAAGATCCATCTTGGCCAGTTCCTGCCACAATAACTCCTTCTTTAGCTCCTTTAGCCCACTTCACTATTCTGTTATTATTACGATCACTTACATACACGTTCTCAGCTGCATCCACTACTACGCCAGTAGGCTCAGCTAATTGATTAAGGTTAGAACCCCACCAATTACCTCCTGCCACAGGCACACCAGTCGTTGCGCCAGGAGCCCATTTTTGAACGCTATGATCAAAGCCAGACGTTACATATAAATTCCCTGAAGCATCGACATAAACACCTTGAGGATTATTTACTTTTCTAACATCTCCATCATTATATGTACCTCCGGCAACAGTTACGCCAGTAGTAGCTCCTACTGCCCATTTTTGGATACGGTTATTATTCATATCAGCCACATACACATCGCCGTTACTTGTAACATAAACACCTGATGGGTTCCTTAATTTATTTGCAGCGTCACCTTCACCATTTCCTCCTGCTACTGTTGTACCAGTAATGGCATTTTTAGCCCATTTTTGAACTCGGTGATTTCCATGATCGACCACGTAAACAGCCTCTTGTGCATCTACAAAAATACCCCAAGTAGAATTCAATTGATTCGCTCCGTTTCCATATCCAAAACCACCAGCAACAACAGTACCTGTTGTATCACCAGGGGCAAATCGCAATACACGAGGATTATTATTTGTTCCTACGTAAACCGTTCCATTTGGAGTAACAAAAATACCTCTAGGTCCAGAAAGGCGTTGATTGTCTCCTCCTTCACCTTTACCACCTGCAATAGTTTTTGCAAATCCTTTGTTAGCAAAATCAACCGTATAATCCTTCCCAAAGGTTGCAGTTCCACTTAAATCTAAATCTACTGTAACATCTTTAGAGCTGGCTGTAGGAAGATTAACAAAGACATCAATGCTTTTATCTTCATCGACAGAAGCCGTTACCGAAGAGGTAGAAGAAGACGTTGCAGCTGTAATAGATAACGTTGGATTATCATTACTTTCAATGTAAGCTGTAATTGTTATTGTCTGTGCTGATGCATTCGTAATTGCACCGGCTGTTAATACGATAGATTCTAATGGTTCCACTAATTCATCATCTAAACCAGCCGTACTAATGGTAATAAAACCTGAAGCTTCTCCTCTAGGAATCGTTAATGTTTCTGAGCTTAAAACGTATTCTGAAGTCCTAGAAGCTGTTCCGCTTGTCGTAAATGTAACAGAAATCGTTTTGTCTGAAACTTGAGAAGTTGTAGCTATTAACTTAATCGGAGTCGAAGCATTTTCAGCAATTTTACTCTTATCAAAGCTAAAGGTTAATGTAGGAGGATTGTCATTATCTGTAATAGAGACTGTTTTAGATGCTGTATTACTTAAAACGGCATTAGATGAAGATAATGGCGTAATGGTTACCACCTTAGTCTCTTCATCTGTTAAATCGTCCACCCCTTTGATTTGAACTTGGCCTGTTAATTCACCAGCCTTAATTGTTACAATCGGATTTATTAAGAATTTCTGAACTCGGTTATTTCCTTGATCTGAAACATAGATATTCCCATTAGCATCCACAGACACACCTGATGGGCGGCTTAATTTAGCTGGAGTAGATCCTTCCCCATTGCCGCCTGCCACAATCACACCTGCTGTAGCATTAGGTGCCCATCTTGTAACCCGGTTATTCCCTGATTCTGCTACATAGATATTTTTGTCTGCATCAACAAATATTCCGTTAGGGTTACCAAGTTGATTTAAATTCGAGCCATACCCGTTTCCACCAGCAACGATTATCGGTTGAGATGAACCTGGAACCCATTTTTGAACTGCATGATTCCAATCTGTAGTTACATAAACATTTCTGTCAGCATCCACAAAAAGACCTTGCGCATTATTTAAAGGGTTAGTGGTATTTCCTTCACTAAAGGCAATACCTCCTGCCACAGTAACACCAGTAGTTGCGTTTTTAGCCCATTTCTGAACACGCTTATTATTACGGTCTACTACGTACACATTTTCATCTGCATCCACAAATAAACCAGTAGGCCATCTTAACTGATTTGCCTCAGATCCTTCCGTTCCATTTCCAGCAACTACAACACCAGCTGTAGCACCTTCACTCCATTTCATTACTCGGTGGTTGTTGTGATCTGTTACATATACGTCGCCATTAGCAGCAACAAAAACACCCCATGCATTACTTAATTGATTTAAGGCAGTACCATACCAATTACCTCCTGCGACGACCGTACCTGTGGTAGCGCCTGGAGCCCATTTCGTGATTTTAGGGTTGTTGCTATTAGAAACATATACTGTTCCGTTTGGAGTTACAAATAATCCAAGTGGATCACTTACTTTGTTATTTTCCGAACCATTTCCATTTCCACCAGCAACCGTTTTCGCATTCCCTTTTCCTGGGAAATTTAAAGTGAAATCCTTATCTAAAACAGCTGTACCAGATAAAGCTAATTCTATTTCAGCATCACGTGAAGCTCTATCAGATAATGAAACCACGATATTAGTACTATCACTTTCCGAAATGCTTGAAGCTGCTAAGGATATCGTCGTAGAAGGATCATTAATACTTTCTAATTGAAGAACAATACGGCTATTGGCAGCCGTTGCGTTTTCAATAGTCGCTACATTTAATACGATATCTTCCAAAGGCTCTACTGTCGTATCACTTAAAGTGGATGTTGAAATCGTCAAAGTACCTGAAGTCTGACCCGTCGGAATGACAATAGAATTTGCGCTTAATGCAAATTCATTTGTTAATGAAGCAGTTGAACCGATTGTATTGAATGTGATAGAAATAGTAGAAGAAGACGCAATAGACGCCCTTGCCGTTAATACTACATCAGTCGATGAATTTTCTGTAATCTTAGGACTACTTAAAGTGAACGAAACTGACGGGTAATCACCTAAATTTCTTATAGTTACCGTAGATGATGTCGATGTGCTAATCGAAGCATTCACCGCAGAAGAAACACTTACAATTGCCGTTTCATCATTTTCTGATACTGCGTCACGCAACGCTTTTACATTCATTGAACCCGTTAAAGAGCCTGCTGGAATTCTAACTTGAGGGCTCAATTGAATTCTTTGAACACGGCTATTGTTTCTTTCTGCCACATACACATTTCCTTTCCCATCAAAAGCGACCGCACTTGGAGAACTAAACTTACCTAGGTCAGAAGAAGCGTCGCCATTAGTTCCTGCAATGGTAATTCCTTCAGAAGCACCTGCTAACCATTTTTGAACACGATGATTATTTTGATCAGCCACATAAACTGTTCCTAAATTATCTACATAAATACCTTGTGGGTCAGCTAATTGATTAGCTTGATTTCCATACCAATTTCCACCTGCAACAATGGTTGGTTGGGTAGCACCTGGAGCCCATTTTTGAACGGCATGATTCCAACCTGTTGTCACATAAACATTGCCGGAAGCATCTACAAAAAGTCCCTGAGGGCTATTTAATTGATTCGTATTATTATTATTATTGAAGGTATTACCTCCAGCAACGGTTACACCGGTAGTGGCATTTTTTGCCCATTTCTGGACACGGTTATTATTTCTATCTGCTACAAAGACATTTTCCTGAGCATCTACATAAACCCCTGTTGGCCAACGAAGTTGATTTGCTGCATCACCTTCACCATTCCCTCCAGCAACATTGACACCAGAGGTGGCACCCTTAGCCCATTTAACAACTCTATGGTGTTGATGATCAGTCACATAGACATTTTCATTTGCATCAACAAATACACCATAAGGATTCCCAATTTGGGTATCAGAATTACCATACCAATTTCCTCCTACTACTACTGTACCCGTTGTATCTCCTGGTGCCCATCTAGTCACCTTCGGATTATCAGAGGATCCTACAAATACTGTTCCATTAGACGTAACAAAGAGACCTAAAGGGTCATTCAATTGATTATTTGAATTACCTCTTCCCTTACCTCCTGCAACAATTTTACCTGTACCTTTACCATCAAATTGTGAAGTATAATCTACCTCCTTCGTGGCAGTTCCTTTTAAATCGATATCAAACAGAGCATCTCTTGCTGCCTTTTGAGATAAAGTTACTGTAAGAGTTGATGTTCCTGCTTCATCTATTGATGTAGGACTTAAAACAAAAGTTGCTGTAGGATCATCATCACTTTGGTAATCCAATGATACGGTAGTAGATAATACAGAAGCATTTACAACGGTTCCGTCTACAGTAAAGATAATTTTCTTTACTTCATCAATATTAGTATCATTTAAATCCCTCGTAGAAATAGTAAGCTTACCTGACGGAGATCCAGCAGGGATTGTGATAGTCTTCTTATCAACAATAAATTTAGCTGTCTCACTAACTGTTGAAGCGGATGTATTAAATGTAATAGATAAGGTTTTTCCAGATACTACATTTGTATAAGCAATTAAATCAACGTCACTTGTTGAATTCTCCGTAATAAATGGTGAAGAGAATTTAAACGAAATGGTAGGTGCATTGTCATTATCCGTAATAGTTACTGTTTTAGCTGAATTTGCTGAATAAATACCATTTTGTGCACTTGTAGGCGTTAAAATGATTGTTTCATCTTCTTCATCACTTTCATCATCAATCGTATTAATCACTATTTTTCCAGTTGTAGAACCAGCTGGAATAATAATTTTTGGACCAAAATCTAAACGATACACCTTAGAGTAACTCTTTTCTGCAACTGCATCACTTGATTTTTCGGAATAGATAATATCTCCGTTCGGTGCAGTATAGAATCGAATATCTTCAACACGGTTGCTATTGTTTGCAAAATTTGACGTCAAGAACGTCGCAACGGGATTACCTCCGTTAGTTGCTGGGGTTGAAGTAAATTTAACAAGGTTATTTTTATCATAATTACCATAAAGGCTTACTACAAACTGACCGTCTTTATCTATTTTAAAATAATTCGTTCCCCAGCCATTCCATGAATCCTTATTTGAACTTATGTTTCCGTAAACAACAGTCTCTATAGAATTACCGGTTGAGTCAGCCGTTGCTTTATAGAATGTTCCACCATTTGTATAGAAAACGGTTCCGTCAGGACCTAGATCAAATGATTGTACGTAACGATTAACAATTTTATGATACGTAGAAACAACGAATGTCGGAGAAATTTTTCTGATATAACTGTTCGTAAAACCACTTCCTTGGTTTTGGACTAAAACATAGATGTTATTTTGTGCATCTATTTTTAAGTCCCTAATATTACTAAAAGAGGCAGCAACACCTACTCCATTTTGATTTGTGTTATTACTCAAATTCCCAGCTACTGTAGAAACAACACCTGAAGGCGTAACCATTCTGACTACGTTTTTGCTCCAACTATCAATGAAGAAGAAGTTGCCATTAGAATCCTTTTCTAATAATTCAGGTGATGTAAGCTCTGCATCAGTACCTACTCCATCTTTAATATTTGAATTGGGTCCACCTACAAAAGTAGAAACTACACCCGATGGGTCAATTTTACGAATTAGGTGGTTTCCTTGATCTACAACATAAATGTTTCCCCGATTATCAGTATTGATACCACGGTTGTATCCAAATTTTGCATCAAGTGCAACATTTGAATTATTGAAACCTTCCAAACCTCCCGCAAGCAGAGATGACTGTCCTAATTTAGTATAGGAAAAATTATAGTCCTTGCCATTTTCAGCAGTACCTGTTAACGTGAAATCAACAATAACATCTTTAGTGCCTGCAGTAGCAATAGTTGCTGTAACATCTTTTGTACCAGAAGTCTCAGCTATTATCGCTGTGGCAATAGCAGGAATAGTTACTTGTGTATCTACTACTAATGGATTTGATCCAATCGTTTTCTCTTGAAGGTTACTCGCACCATCGCCATCATTATCGTTATCCGCATCATTAACTTTATCTAAATAATCTGCTACGCCATCATTATCAGTATCAGCTGTATTAGAATCCTTAGCGTCAATTATACCGTCACCATCCGTATCTGTGGCCGTTTGTCCTGAACCTACTTCCAGCGCATCAGCGATTCCATCATCGTCAGTATCTGATTTCAATGGATTTGTACCTACTGCTTTTTCTTTTGCATTCGATAATGAATCATTATCTGAATCATTTGATGCATCGTTATCTACTGCATCAAATTGGTTTTTAACTCCATCGTCGTCAGCATCAGCAGTACTAGATTCAATCGCATCGATTTTCCCATCACCATCTGTATCAGTTGTTCCCTCTTCTAAATCACTCTTCCCGTCAGCATCCGTATCTGCTACTTCAGCATTTGTACCATTTGCTAATTCATAAATGTTTAATACACCATCATTATCTGAATCAGAATTTTGAACGGATATAACAACTTTGACTGCCGTTTCAGTTGTAGTTGCATTTGAAACAGTGTAAGAGAATTCTGAATAAGCATCACCTGATTCACCAGCAGCAGGCACAAAAAGCACTTTTCTGTCAGCATTAGAAACAACAACATCAGCTGTTGTTATTTCGGCTCCAGTTGATAAATCTGCATTTAATTGAAATAATTTCCCCTTAGAGGCTAAAGCAGAAATTTTATAAGAAGGTGTCGCTAAAGAACTCGCAGCTATTTGAATAATAACACTTTGATTTTTAAGAACCAATATGGAGGGAGCATTAGATGCTACCTCCTTCTTGAAAGTAGGATCTAAATCTGCCTTGGCTACATATCGACTTGGTCTAATAGAGAAGCCGTATTGTTTCCCATCTACGGGATAATTACCATTAAATAAATTAACTCTGTAAGCATAGAATTTATCAGCTCCTGATTGAGATGATGACCAAAACGATTGAAGAGTATAATCTGTCTCGCTTAAAGCTGCACCAAAAACGGTTTTGTTCACAGTGCTGGCGGAATAAAATTTAAGAAGTTCTTGCAATTCCTTCAATGATGGCAAAAACCAATCTCCAATATTGCCGCTTTTGGAATTATACGCGGCTATTAATCCATAGAAATTGTTCTGTAAACCAATGGCCTCAGTATTTGACTTGCCCGTACCAATTTCGATGCTCGTCGCATGATTCACATGAAAGCCAAAAGCACTTTTAGGGTCTAAGTTTGTACCATTCCACTTACTAGGTGCTGATTCTAAGTAACGCCAACCATTATCCCAGTTTCCTTTATCATAATAAATAAATCCACCGCCTGGACCTTTTGCGCCGATAGGCAAAGTTGCTGGATTTTGGGCCAATGCAGTCAATGAGGCCAACAATACGAGTAAAAAGGAGAGCTTTTTCATAAAATAGCATAAATATTCAATGTAAATTTGACAAAATTTACTTTCAAAAAAATATATGCACATATAATACATATAACCGGTAGATAAATAATTTATCTGTGTAAAATATTTAAAATTACCTTTGAATTGAATTTTTAGGCCAAAATTGTGCGAAATGAAAAAATTTGTTCTATATATATTAACCATACTTTCATCACCTGCATTTTCGGATAACATAAGCCTTTCCTACACCGGGGAAGCGCTGATAGAGTATTCGA
>CAYPVA010000043.1:0-12933 GCA_964414045.1 uncultured Lishizhenia sp.
ACAAAGAAAAATCATCATTGATGAAAGAGTCATTATAGAGGATGACCAAGACCGTATGGCGCTAAAAAATGGACCTGAAATCTATTCATTTGAAGAGGATGCCACTGACGAATGTTGCGGTACCGAACAAAGTGGTGACGGCAATGCTATTTGGGCAGGTCTTGGTATTAATGCCAATGGCTTTGTCAACATGAACAACAAAATTGCATCGGCAACTGAACTTGGTTTCCTAGAACTCGACCCTGCCAAGAGTATTGGGCTACAAGTAAATTTAGCAGAAAAAAGATTCCCGATTATTAAAGATTATCTTGGTGTCGTCACTGGTTTAGGTCTCCAATGGAATCGCTACTCCTTAAAGGGAGCCTATGATGTGAGCGTGGTTAACGATACACTAGTGGGCTTAGCAACGGGTCTAAACTATACCAAAAATGTACTTTCTTCAACTTATTTGCAAGCGCCTTTATTGCTGCAAATCTCTACTAGTAAAAATCCTTCAAAGGCATGGAATATCTCTGCTGGTGTAGTGGGCGGTATAAGAATAGACGCACGCCAGGAACAAAAATGGGAAGCGGATGGCAAGAAAAATAAAGATAAAACTAAAGATGATTTTGAATTCAATCCTTTTCAAGCGAGCCTTATGGCTACCGTTGGATACGGTGATTGGAGTTTATACATGACTTATGGCCTGACGGATGTCTTTAACGAAGGATCTGCCCCGAAGGTGCGTGGTGTGAATGCCGGAATTTTACTCTCGTTTTAAATTAGTCTAGCACCACCAATTTTTGAAACGATGCATTTAACCGTGCATCGTTTCTTTTTTGCCATAACTTGTCATTAGTTCTGCTTCGTAGGCTAAAAAATCTTTCCAAGCAGCATCAACATCAATACCATTGCTGTATTTTCTTGCAAAACCTAAAAATGTGGTGTAGTGTCTTGCCTCACTCTCCATCAGCCCTCTGTAGAAATTTCTAAGGTCTTCATCGGCGATTTCCTCCGATAAAATTTTAAAGCGCTCACAACTACGGGCTTCAATCATAGCAGCAAATAACATTTTATTGACAAAAACACCAGCCGGCGTATTGTTGGCTTTTGTATGTTTTAAGTATTGGGCGAGGTCATTTACATAGGGGTCTTTTCTCTCAAAGCCAAGTTTGAGCCCTCGTTCTTGTAGTTTCTGATGCACCAACTCAAAATGCTCCATTTCTTCTTTACAAATGGCAGTCATGGCTGCAACTAAGTCGGAATAATGTGGGTACTGCACAATCATTGAAATGGCATTACTTGCTGCCTTTTGTTCACAATAGGCATGATCCACTAAAATTTCTTCAATATTGCGCTCGACTATTTGAACCCAACGCGGGTCGGTAGCCATTTTTAATCCCAGCATTTTATTTTTTTTGACAAAAATACCAAAGTCTTCAGTAATTGAAGCGGGTCTTCATCTAAGAGCATTGTGTATATTTGCTCAACCGAATAGAAAAAATGAGTCAATCAACACAAAAAGAACTATCGTTACGCGCATTTGAGCTCATGTGTACGGCGAAAACGATGGCCGAAAAATACGAGCAAAACAAAGAAGTTACAGCCAAATATGTGCATGCCACTTCACGCGGTCACGAAGCGATACAATTGGCGTTAGGGATGCAGCTCAAAGCGCAAGATTGGGTGTCACCGTACTACCGTGACGACAGTATACTGTTAGGCTTAGGCATGAAGCCTGAAGAATTGATGCTACAAGTATTTGCCAAAAAAGACGATCCATTTTCAGGAGGCCGCACCTATTATTCCCACCCGTCTTTAAATAGACCTGACTTACCTAAAATACCGCACCAATCATCTGCTACCGGCATGCAGGCTATTCCAACTACCGGGATTGCAATGGGAATTCAATACAAAGAAAAAACAGGTCTCGCTGATTGGGATTCCGTAGACGCTCCCGTTGTAGTTTGTTCATTGGGGGATGCCTCATGTACAGAAGGAGAAGTCTCTGAGGCATTCCAAATGGCAGCCTTAAAGCAATTTCCAATAATTTATCTTGTTCAAGACAACGGCTGGGATATCTCGGCAAATGCCAAAGAAACAAGGGCACAGGATATTTCTGAATACATCAAGGGTTTTCATGGTATCGAAGCGCGCACAATAGACGGCACAGATTTCTGGGCCTGTTATCAAACCGTAGAAGAAGTGATTCACTTATGCAGAACGGAAAGAAGACCTTTTCTTATCCACGCTAAGGTGCCTTTACTGGGTCATCACACTTCTGGTGTAAGAAAAGAATGGTATCGAGATGACCTCGAAGAGGCCGCTCAACAAGACCCTTATCCAAAATTAAAAGCCTCACTTGAAGGCCAAGGCGTTCGTTTGGCAGAATTTATCAATCTCGAGGCAAATGTGCGTAAAGCGGTTGATGCTGCCTATGAGCAGGCATTAAATGCTCCAGACCCAGACCCTGCTTCAATTCAAGATCACATTTTTGCACCTACCCACGTTACTGAGGAACTGGGTGAGCGCGCGCCTCAAGGCAAGAAAAAAACCGTCATGGTGGACTCCGCATTGTTTGCCATGCGCGAAATTATGGAGCAACACCCTGAGGCACTCCTTTATGGGCAAGATGTAGGTGGTCGTTTGGGAGGCGTATTTCGCGAAGCAGCAACATTGGCACAAACTTTTGGTGATAATCGTGTCTTCAACACACCGATTCAAGAAGCATTTATCATTGGCTCTACTGTCGGAATGTCAGCGGTGGGGCTCAAACCTATTGTTGAAGTTCAATTTGCAGATTATATTTGGCCAGGTCTCAATCAGCTGTTTACTGAGGTATCCAGATCAAATTACCTTTCTAATGGCAAATGGCCGGTTTCTTGCGTAATCCGAGTGCCAATTGGCGCCTATGGATCAGGCGGTCCTTACCATTCATCAAGTGTAGAATCTGTTTTAGCAAATATTCGCGGCATCAAAGTCGTATATCCTTCAACTGGTGCGGACCTCAAAGGCTTGCTCAAAGCAGCGTTTTATGACCCAAATCCAGTAGTTATTCTTGAGCACAAAGGGCTATATTGGTCTAAAATTCCAGGAACCGAAGGCGCCATGAGTACAGAGCCAAGCGCCGATTACATCGTGCCAATTGGTAAAGCAAGAATCGTACAAGAAGCAAGTGCTGAAAACATAACAAATGGCAACTCTATCGGCGTAATTACTTACGGCAGAGGAGTCTATTGGTCTATTGAAGCAGCAGCGTCATTTGAAGGCCAGGTAGAAATCTTAGATCTCAGAAGTATCAATCCGTTAGATATGGACGCCATGATTGCACTTTGCGAGCGACACGGTAAAATACTTATGGTGACAGAAGAGTCCATTGAAAATACATTTACATTGGGCTTAGCAGGGCGCCTACAACGTTTGTGTTTTAATCATTTAGATGCACCAATTGAAATTGTAGCCTCTGTTGATGCACCAGCGATTCCATTGAATTCAACACTAGAAGCAGCCATGTTGCCAAATGCCCCAAAAGTACAAGAAGCTATTTCCAATCTACTTAACTACTAACTATGGAATTTAAAAACATCATTTCAGAAGTAGCACGATTTCACGACGCTTTTGGAATACAAAACAATGAGCAACCGACCGCGGCATTAAGCGCTGCAGATGTCGAATTGCGTTACAACCTCATGAAAGAGGAAAACGAGGAATATTTAGAGGCGGCAAAAAATGGCGATTTAGTGGAAATTGCTGATGCACTCGGCGATCAACTTTATATCTTGTGTGGCACCATACTTCGTCATGGGCTTCAAGACATGATTGAACCAATTTTTCAAGAAATACAACGTTCCAATATGTCAAAGCTCGATGAAAATGGGCAGCCAATTTATCGTGAAGATGGTAAAGTGCTGAAATCGGCACTTTATTTCAAGCCAGATATTTCTAAAATCTTGGGTCAATGAAAGATTTATCCATCTATTTTCAACCAATAGCCGCCCAAACAGCTTATAAGCCATCACAAATCGGGTCTATCATCGATGCTTATTTTCATCAATTTCCGGACCTAGACCAACCAGGATGCGCCATTTTTGAGGTGCCAGAATACAGGGCTTCCAAGCAACCGAATCTCGTTCAAGATGTCGATTTCAGGTCACATTTATATGCGCTGCACCCAGAGGTCAATTGGAACAAAAAAATATATGACCTTGGCACCATATTACCCGGGGCGTCCATAGACGATACTTATTTTGCCGTAGCTAGCGTTGTAGCTGAATTGGTGAAAAACAATATTGTCCCAATCGTAGTAGGAGGTAGCCAAGACCTCACAATGGCGCTCTATTTGGGTTACGAACAGCTCGAACAGCTAGTAAATACTTGTTCAATTGATCGCAGTTTGGATATTGGAGAGCCAGACACAACGCTTGATGCTGAAAATTTCCTGAGTCATATTATAACCAGAAGGCCTTGTTACTTATTCAACCATGCGGCAGTAGGGTTTCAACAGCCTTTTGCCGATGCTGCAGCACATGAACTTTTTGAAAAACTGTTCTTTGATATTTGTCGCCTAGGTGAATTCAATCAAGATTTCCGAAAGGCAGAGCCCCACTTGAGAAATGCCGACATCATAAGCGTGGACTTGCAATCCATCAAAGCCTCAGATTTAGGCGCAAGCAAAGGCGCGCCTAATGGCTTCACTGCTGCACAATTTTGTCAGATCACAAAATATGCAGGCATTGCAGATAAGGTAAGTTGTATTGGTTTTTTTAACGAGCAAAAATTAACGCCAATCGGCACCTCTCTTTTAGCAGAGGGGATGTGGTATTTTCTACAAGGATATTTCGCCCGAGTTGCGGATTTTCCTTTTGGATCCAAAGCTGATTACACAAAGTTTAGTGTATTCATGGATGAGGTGAATCGAACGCTCGTTTTTTATAAAAGCAACAAGTCAGCCAGATGGTGGATGGAGGTACCTTATCCTCCGCAAAGTGGTTCAAAATATGAAAGACATCACATGGTTCCTTGCGATAAAGAAGATTACGATGCTGCCATGAAAAATGAATTGCCGGATCTTTGGTGGAAGACTTATCAGAAATTAGGATGATGCTTTTTACAAGAAAAAGCTTTTTATTTTTGCTAAGAATTCCTTACTTTAGCACCTTAAACTGTCGTATTCTATGAAAATACGCCTGTTACTTACATGCTAAACCAAGCTTATGCTATTGAATAACAGATTATTAACTGCTGCTTTTTCTATTTTGCTGTTTGCATCATACGCTCAGCAAGATAAGCTTGTCACTCACTTCATGTTTGACAAAATGAGCATCAACCCTGGCAAAACCGGTATCGATATGTACAACGGTTTTTGTGCAACTTCTATTTATCGCAATCAATGGGATAAAGTGAATGGTGCGCCAAACTCTGCCATCTTAAACGTTGAAGGCAATCTTACCAGATTTTTTCCTGGCGGCATAGGTGTAAATTTTTACCATGATGCAATTGGTTTTGCGCGTCAAAACACCATGTTAGTCAACTATTCTTACCCGCTTCAAATTGGTAGAGTAGGTGTATTAGGCATAGGTGTCGGTATTGGCTTCATGAATTACGGTATGGATCCAACTTGGGTGCCGCCTACAGGCGCTCCTGACCCATCGTTACCTGTTGGTTTTTCCGCGACCTCTGTAGACGCAAACTTTGGCCTTTACTTTCAAGCAAAAAACTATTACGCTGGTTTTTCAACAACTCATTTGTCTGAATCTGACCTCAGTGCAGATCCAACCAATCTTGCCCTTTCTTTCCAAACTGCCCGTCACTATTACATAATGGGTGGCTACATCGTTCGCGACGCTTTTGGAACAGGTAACAACATTGACATCCAAAGTTTGGTTCGTACTGATCTTATCAAGTATTCAATGGACATCAATGCCCGATACATGATGGAGCTAGGAGGTAACCAAGCATACGGAGGTTTAACTTTTAGAACTTCTGATGCGATTGCTATTATGGCTGGTTATTCGCCAATGGAAAATTTCAATGTGGGCTACGCATACGACATCAACATTAATAAACTTGCAAGTATTTCAAGAGGTTCTCATGAGTTATTTGTGAAATATTGTTATTTCTTGCCGCCGCCGCCAAAGACGAAAGCAAGACACCCTCGTTGGTTATAGGAGGAAAAAAGTGTAACCATTTTTATTGTTCTTACGTTATACCCGAAGTTATACCTGTAGCAAGTTAAATTGGGAGTAGGTCAGAACCAAAAACAAACGAATGAAAAAATTATTTAGTTTTCTATTTGTTCTTAGCTTCATGTACGCTTGTAGCGACATCGAAGGAAATTTAGTAGGTGTGAGTGGTAGAGACACCTGGTATCCGGACGTATTAGGCCCTGGCAAGATGCCACAGGGTATGGTTTATGTTCCTTCCGGAGCATTCCAAGCAGGAGAAGATGATGAAGACATCATGGGCTTCCATACAGCGCGCAAGCGTACTGTATCTGTTCCTGCCTTTTACATGGATGCCACTGAAATTTCGAACAACGAATACCGCCAATTTGTACATTGGGTGCGCGATTCCATCGCTCGCGAGAAGCTATACCGCCGCAGTGCTGGTGAAGAAGCTGAACGTTGGGTTAATGTTCCTGATAATTTCTTCAGGGAGCCATATCGTACGCTTGTAAATGCGGGTTCTGACGTACAAGGTGGAAATTCACCATTCCAACTTTTCATGGATTCAGCTAATAATGCCAATGTTGACCTTACTATTCTCGCTTTGATGGGTGAGATGGATGGTACAAAAGGTAATACCAAAGCAAAAGTGAAACCGAAAGAACTTGTAAATGGTCTTACTTTTGATTTCAAAGCGAAGAATGCGGATACAGAAAAAGGAGTTGTCATCACCGACGACGAATTAGCTGGCATTTTTGCAATGTACGCTTTCAAAGGCGACAAGAAAAAAGGTGGTGAAGCTGACAAAAAAGATGAAAAATCAGCAAGCAGCAAAGTTAAATATACACAAGGTGGTCGTATAGATAACCGCAAGTATTTTACATTAAATTGGTTAGAAGAAATTGATTACGAAGATCCTGAAGTAGCATTCATGTTATCTGACATGTATTTGAGTGAAGCGGAGCGTTTCTATAACCGTAGAGAAATAGACACACGCTTGTTATACTTTGACTACTACTGGATTGATTACAAAGAAGCAGCTCGCAGAGGTAAAATCAACCCTGTTCCAGAGTCAAGAAAAGCTGGTGTCGCATACGATATCGATGGCGATCCAGATTTAGCGAAGCGTAGCCCAAGAGAGCCTGTAGGTAAAGATCAAAAAACGATCGATAACCACAGAGCTACACTCATGACGATGGACCAAAATACCAGCAAAGTTTGGGTGGATGAAACAACTGGTAAGGTTGTGCCACAAGATGAAAATGGGCAGCCAATCGTTGATGACAATGGAAAGGTTGAAAACTTGAGTCTAAACAACATCAACAGCTACGAAGGTACTGTTCTTCAAAATCCAGGTCAAGATTTAGATATGGGTTTTGCAAACAGCAAAGGTTCACACAATGCCATTCGTGGGCATTCAGATCGCTCGCGTTTCATTATCAAAGAACGCATTCACGTGTATCCTGATACATTATGTTGGGTAAGAGATTTCACGTACTCAAATAACTCTCCGATGGCTCAAAACTATTTCTGGAACACTGCCTATGACAACTACCCTGTAGTTGGTGTTACCTGGACACAAGCCAAGGCATTCTCTGTCTGGAGAACTCAAATCTTCCATTCTTGGTTGCAATCAAATGGTGACTTGTTCGTAAATGATTTCCGCTTACCAACTGAATCGGAGTGGGAGCGCGGTGCAAGAGGTGATCTCGATATGGCACAATTCCCTTGGGGTGGCCCATACATCCGTAACGAAAACGGTTGTTTCTTAGCTAACTTCAAACCAATGCGTGGTCGATACTTTGAAGACGGTGGTTTTTATACGGTAAAAGTATATTCGTACAATCCAAATGCATTCGGATTGTTCTGTATGGCTGGAAACGTTGCTGAGTGGTGTTCTACTGCCTATGACGAATCTACATATGAATTTGCACACGATTTAGCGCAAGATTTTGAATACGACGCGAAAGATGGTGATGCACCGGCTAAAAAACGCAAAGTGATTCGCGGTGGTTCTTGGAAAGACATCGGTTACTACCTCATGAATGCAACAAGAACTTATGAATTCCAAGATACAGCAAAAAGCTATATCGGTTTCCGTAACACAATGACCCATTTAGGTCGCGGTGGTAAAGACATCGAGCAAGAAAACGGAGAAGAGATTCAAACAGATATTATCCTAAACTAAACAACTATAAACAACTAACAATTTAATTTCTAATTCTAAAAAACAAAAATTATGAGTGGTAATGGTGGATTTTTTGCATCACGCAAGTACAAATTAATTACAAAGTACGTAACAGGTTACGGAGCATCAGTAGTAATCTTGGGTGCATTATTTAAAATCATGCACTGGCCAGGTGCTGACCAAATGTTGATCGTTGGTTTGATTACAGAAGCAGCAATCTTTGCGTTTATTGCAATGGAACCGCTTCATGAAGAAGTTGACTGGACTCGAGTTTTCCCTGAATTAGGAGTTGATGAAAACAACGATGAAAATCGTTTATTACCACTTTTGAAAAAAGGTGGCATGGGTGGCGGTGGCGCTGCAGACCAATTAGCAAAAGAATTGGACAAAGCAGGAATCGACCAATCATTATTGGCTAAATTGAAAGATGGCATGACGAACTTGGCTGAAAATGCGAAGTCTTTAGGTGCTGTTTCTACAGCGGCTGGTGCAACTGACTCTTATGTGAAGAGTTTAGAAACTGCGTCTGCAGGATTGAATAAACTTACTGAGCAGTATGCAACTTCAGCATCTGCAATTGCAGGAATTGCTGGAGAAGGTCAAGGAAACTTTGGTGCTGAAATGCAAAAATTAGGTCAAAACCTAGGCGCACTAAACAATGTTTATGAACTTCAATTGAAGTCTTCACAAGATTACTTAGAAAGCATGACTCAAATGAGCGGTCTTCAAGATAATATTAAAACAATCATGGCGGATCTTGCTGCTTCAGCTAAGGATACAGCTTCTTACCGTGAAAACATGGCTATGTTGTCTCAAAATCTTACTGATTTGAACAACGTTTATGGTAACATGTTGCGCGCGATGAGAGGTTAATCCCTTTCTTTAATTCGAACAAATTATTATTTAACAATTCTTAAAAATTAAAGAAAATGGCAGGTGGTAAGGAAACACCAAGACAGAAGATGATCGGTCTGATGTACTTGGTATTAACTGCACTTCTCGCTTTGAACGTATCTAAACAAATCTTAGATGCATTCGTAGCGATCGAAGACAACATTCAGCGTGGTAGTATCACGCAATACGACCGAGGTGAAACCGCAAAGGGTTCCTTGGTATCAGAACTTTCGTCAGTTACTAAAGATGAAGCTGGCCGAGCAAAAGCTGAAAAAATCAAGAAATATCTTGGAATGATTGAAAAAATCGACAAAAACGTCGGTGCATTCATCAAATATGTGGACGAAATCAAGTTTGAATTGATTTCCAAAGTTGAAGGGCCAGAAAGTATCAAAACAGCCAAGCCTAACGTTAAAGAAGCTATCGTTTGGAAAAAATACGATCCTAAAACGCCTCTTTTACCTGCACGTTTGTATTTGCAAGCAATTCAGCAAAAAGACAACTTCGATGTGCCTATGCACGAAATAGTTGGTTCAGAAATCTCCAAAGTTGATCCGACAAAAAAAGGAACGAAACTTTGGAAAGACTACAATGGGTTAAGAAAGTCAATTGTAGAAATTGCGGGTAATTACAAAGAAGGTGAGAAAAACACCTGGAAAGTAAAGGTTACTGATATCAATGACTACAAAGATTTCCAAGACCTTGCCAAGAAAATTGACAAAATGTTTAAGGCTCCTGGTAACAAAGTGAATCCAGAGGATATGGAAGCACTTGTTTCGATTTATCAAGAGTTAACAAAACAAGAGTTCGATGACCACCACGAAGCAAAAAATATTCATTGGTTAGGCCGTACTTTTGACCACGCTCCTTTGGTAGGTGCTTTAGCCTCGTTGAGTTCATTGCAAAATGAAATTTTAAGTGCGCGTGCAAAAGCAGTGAATTTATTGAAATCGAAGGTAACAACAGGTGAATTCTCTTTCAACAAAATCCAAGAATTAGTAAGTGGCCCTGGTGTGGCTACTTCTGGAGAGGAAGTTGAATTGTTGGTAACCATGGCGGCTTATGACTCTGACAAAAATCCGGTTGTAACGTCAAGCACAGGAAGCGTTGAAGTTAAAGACGGTATTGGCCGCATTAAGCTAAGAGCTGGTGCTTCTGATATGACCGTTAACGGTAAAGTAACTGTAACAAACAAATCAGGTGTTCCTTATACCAAAGATTGGCAATGGAAAGTGGCTGTTGTAAAAGCTCAAGGTTCGATTGCGTTACCAGAAATGGCAGTACTTTACAGAAATTATGATAACAAAGTTGTACCTGTAGTAGCTGGTGCAGTAAGTTCTTCTATATCTGTTGCTGGTGGTAGTTCAAGAAAGTCATCTTGGACAGATGAAGGCGTAAAATACGATGGTTATTTAGTTACACCAGGTAATGCTACGTCAGTTACCATTACATTGAGTGGTAAAGATAAAGATGGAAAATCAAAGTCTTATGGTACCTACAAGTACAAGGTTAAATCTTTCCCTAAGCCAGAAATCCTCGATGCAAAAATTAGCAAGAGTTCAGGTGCTCGTATTGCGCTTGGTTTGAAAGATAGTCCGTTAAAAGCAAACTTTAATATTATCGGTGGTGAGATCACTATTGGTAATGACCAACCAATTAAGTTTTCTGGTTCTGTAATCCCAGCAAGTGCTGTACAGAAAGCAAAAGCAGGAGCTAAAGTGGTTGTAGATATCAGTTATACTGGTACCGGTGGAAAGAACTCAATGCAAGGTGTATTGACTGTTAAACCGTAATCAAATTTCATTATTATGAAAAATGTTGTTTTAATTTTATTGTGTTTAGTTACCCTTGATACGATCGCACAAGATCGTCCTCAGCGTGGTCCATACAACACCTTGCCAGGAGGCGTAATTGATGGTGTAGCCATCCAAGACGAAGTGCCTGTGCGTTCGAAGGTGGAGTACGAATACGTACGCGCAAGTGACGTAACATGGCAAAGACGTGTTTTTTCACGCATCGATGCACGTGAAAAAATGAATTACGACATTTTTCTTCCTAATGATTTCTTCGATTATTCTGAAATGGAGGGATCGGTTTACAAACCGAAATCACCGGCAGATATCGATAATCCTAGTTGGTTAAAAGATGACAAGCGTTGGTCTTTATGGACAATTATTCAGCGTCACATCATTTTGGGAGACCTCACAGTTTTCCGCGTGAACAGCCCGTTCTATGAATATGGTGATGAAGATGGTTATTCACTCAAATACCCAATTGTTAGAAATGGTCAAAATGACTATTTTGAATCTCAGGCATATAAAGGAGCTGTAAATTCAGTAATGACATGTCAAGGTAACGGTGAGAAACTTACAATTTTCCGTCGCTATTCAGAAGACGAGTGGTCGGTTGAAAAAACAAATCAGACCCTTGAAAAATATCTTGATTCATTGGATGCCAAAAACCCTGAGTCTGACTATGAAGAATTGGGTCGTTACCCGTTTGAAGAGTTGAAAAGGCTTTGGGACCAAACGGAACCAGGTGGTTTTGTTCGCAAAGACCGTATCACAATGTATCTGAACTCTAGTTGTATTGTTGCTTATTATATCAAAGAAGATTGGTATTTTGACAAAGAAAGATCTGTTCTTGATAAGCGCATTATAGCAATAGCACCTGTTGCGCGTTATGCTGAAGCAGCTGCACCTGGACCAGGCGAGTTAAGTTCAAGAGGAAGCTTGTTGTTCTACAACGAAAACGGTATGCCAATGCGATTGGCAAACGGAAAATTTGAAGAATACACAGGTCGTGTTGAAGAACGCGAAATGTTCTGGTTGTATTTTGACGAATTGCGCAATGTTTTAGTAAACTACTATGTTTACAACGACAAAAACGATGCGCAATGGATGTCTTTTGACGACCTATTCTGGAAGCGCAAGTTCTCTTCAACGATTTACAAAGTATCTGACAAATTTGATCGCGAAATCGAAGATTACAAATTTGGTGTTGAAGCCCTTTATGAGTCTGAAAGAGTCAAAGAGAGTATCCGTAACTGGGAACACGATCTTTGGAATTACTAAGATTACAAGTAAATGAATTTAAATAAAGCCTCACTGCAAAGTGGGGCTTTTTTCATTTACTTTTGTAGTGTGAAATGGATAGGAAAACGGATCAGTTTTGTTGATCAAAAAGACAAGACAACAATAGTTATTGACCCCTCAAAAAATGCCTGGATTTCAGCAATAATGGGAGCGTGGCTAGGTATGTGGTATGCCATAGGAGGCACGGTTATATGGGCCCTAAATGTCATGACGTTAAAGAATCAAGAGCAATTGATTCTCTGGATCTTTTTGGTTTTTTGGCTCTATTATGCTTGGCGTGTTACCATGAGTTTTTTATGGAATCTCAGAGGTCAAGAGTACATTAAAATTGATCAAGAAGCTTTTTATTTGAAAAAATCCTTGCGTCATTTCGGGAAAACCACCACTTATTTTTTTGAGAACATCAAAAACTTTAAATATGAAATTCCCAAACAAGGTGGATTTCAGGATGTATGGGAGAGTTCACCTTGGATTAACGGTGGGGAACGCTTTGAATTTGAATATTTCAACCAAAAAGTCAGGTTCGGAAGGAAACTTTCAGCGTCCGAGGCTAAGTTATTATTTCAATTACTTAACAAGAAAATTAAAGCATAATGTACGGTAAAATCAAACA
>CAYPVA010000044.1:0-12919 GCA_964414045.1 uncultured Lishizhenia sp.
TGGAATCACTCACTATGCTTAACTTTGTTGACGAAATGCAAACTCAAATAATCATATTTATTTCTGGCGCCGGAAGCAACGCCCGCGAAATTATCCGCTATTTTCATGGAAATGAAGCAATTAATGTGTGCGGGGTCGTCTCAAGCAAAGAGAATTTGGAAATGGCGCTATTCTGTGAAAAGCACGATGTTCAATTCACTCATATAACAGGACAAGACTTTTCAGCGTATTTAAATTGCTGCAAGCAACAAAAAGCCCAATGGATCATCTTGGCGGGTTTTCTCAAAAAGATACCCTCGGAACTAATTGAAGCATTTCCGGAAAAAATCATCAATATTCATCCGTCACTATTGCCAAACTTTGGGGGTGCCGGTATGTACGGCCAAAAAGTGCACCAGGC
This sequence comes from uncultured Lishizhenia sp., assembly GCA_964414045.1. GTDB lineage: Bacteria > Bacteroidota > Bacteroidia > Flavobacteriales_D > Crocinitomicaceae > UBA952. The sequence goes on from CAYPVA010000044.1 coordinate 401, forward strand.
TGTCGCCGCAGCGGAACAAGCGTTTAGTGGAATCAGCATCCATTTAGTAAACGAAGAATTTGATAAAGGAAAACTCTTGTTTCAACACGCTCAAAAGCTTCCAGAAAATGCAAGTGCCGACGAAATAGAAACGATTGTTCGGGCTTTAGAAATCAAATATTTTGCTGCTGATATTCAGCGTTATTTAGCCCAGCACGCCTAAAAATCATCTCTATACAGCAAACTTAATGAAGCGCTTGTTCTAAAAATTCAGCAAATCGAAAGCAGTCTTCGTAAGAATTATACAATGGTGCAGGGGCAATTCTTATCACATTTGGTTCTCTCCAGTCGGCTATTACGCCAAGCGCCGTAAGTTTATCAAAAAGTTGACGCCCTTGACCTTTTGCCATAATTGAAAGTTGCGAGCCTCTTTGCTTCGGTGAGCTCGGTGTGATTACTTCGAATTCACATTTTTCTTTATTGCGTTCAGAAACTATATGAATCAAGTACTCTAAATACGCAGTAAGCTGGTCTCTTTTTTGACCAATGCGATCCATTCCTGCTTCTTCAAAAATTTCGAGTGAGGCCAAGTGTGCTGCCATGCCTAATACTGGGGCATTACTTAATTGCCAACCTTCTGCGCCAGGTATCGGGTCAAAACCAGGTTCCATCTGGAAACGCACCTCTTTATTGTGTCCCCACCATCCAGCAAAACGAGGCAAGTTTTTATTTTTGGCATGGCGCTCATGAACAAACATTCCTGAGACACCCCCTGGAGAAGAATTCAGGTATTTGTATCCACACCAAGCAGCAAAATCGATATTCCAATTGTGAAGTTGAAGATTTACGTTGCCCGCAGCATGCGCTAAATCAAAGCCTACAACTGCACCCACCTCGTGACCTGCTTTGGTAATTTTTTCTAAATCAAAATACTGACCTGTATAGTAATTAACGCCACCAATCATGACTAATGCTAATTCGTCTCCTAATTCATGAATCTTGGAAATGATATCTTCTTCACGGATGAGTTGTTCTCCAGCACGCGGTCCAACTTCCACTAATGCATCTTGAGGTAAGCCGTGGAATGAAACTTGTGATGCCAATGCATATTGATCAGATGGAAATGCTTTCTCTTCACAAAGGATTTTGACACGCTTGCCCTCCGGACGATAAAAAGATACCATTAATAAATGCAGGTTGGTAGTCAAAGAATGGGTGATGACTACCTCGATTGGAAGAGCTCCCACGATTTTGGCGGCCATTGCTGTCAGGTTTTCATGATAAGAGAACCAAGGTCTTCGCGATAGGAAGTGTCCTTCCACACCAAATTTGGCCCAATCATCGAGTTCTTCTTGCAAATATGTTGCAGCAGTTTTTGGTTGTAAACCTAAAGAATTACCCGTCAAGTAAACTGGATTCTCCGAATGAAAATTAGGGAAATAAAAGCGCGAGCGAAACGCGGCTAATGGATCTTGTTGGTCCAATTGTTTTGCGAAATTGAGGCTGTCTTGAAATTCCATATGCGCGGCTTTATTCGTACTTTTGTTGTCGCAAATATACATAAGAATGAAGACTCCCTCTCCGATTAACCGTAGCCGTTCGGCAGAATTATTTGAAGCAGCCAAAGAATATTTCCCGGGCGGTGTCAATTCTCCGGTTCGCGCCTTTAAATCAGTAGGTGGTACGCCTTTATTTATAGCCAAAGGTGATGGTGCCAATATTTGGGATGAAGACTGCAATCAATTTGTCGATTTTTGCTGTAGTTGGGGGCCATTGATCCATGGGCACAATCATCCTTATGTATTTGAAAAAATTGTTGCAACTTTAAGTAACGGTGCAAGTTTTGGAGCCCCCACTAAAAAGGAAAATGAGCTGGCTGCTTTTATGCTCCAAAGATTGCCTTTTATTGATAAAATTCGATTCACAAGTTCCGGTACTGAAGCGGTCATGAGTGCTTTGCGCTTGGCTCGCGGTGCAAGCGGAAAAAATAAAATTATCAAGTTTGAAGGATGCTATCATGGACATGTCGATGCTTTGTTGGTCAAGGCCGGTAGTGGTCTAGTGACTTTCGGAACCTCATCAAGTGCTGGTGTGCCTGAAGCATTTGCTAATGAAACTTTGGTATTGCCATTAAATGACCTCGCTGCATTAGAGGCCTGTTTTGAAGCCAATCACCACGATTTAGCGGCAGTTATAATTGAGCCCATTCCCGCCAATAATGGTCTCATCCTACAAGACTTAAGTTTTTTAACGCAACTGCGCGAACTCTGTACTAAATACAAGGTGTTTTTAATTTTTGATGAAGTCATTTCAGGATTCAGAGTAGCTTTTGGCGGAGCAGCAGAATATTACAACATTACTCCTGACATTGTTACCTACGGTAAAATTATTGGCGGCGGACTACCTGTTGGGGCCTACGGCGCTAAAAAAGAAATCATGCAATTCGTTTCACCAGAGGGGCCAGTATATCAGGCCGGAACACTTTCTGGAAATCCGGTAGCAATGGCCGCTGGGCTAGCACAACTCGAACTTTGTGCGGCACCAGATTTTTACACCAATCAAGCTCAAAAAACCACAGCTTTTGTTGACGGCATCAACGAATTTGCTGCGCAAAATGGCTTTCCAATGGAACTCGTTAGTATTGGTTCGATTTTCTGGTTTTCATTCAATGGTAAAAAACGCATCGCTGCCGCTGAACAAATTAACAGTGACATGAGTGCCTTCAATTTTATGCATCATTTCCTTTTGGATCGCGGTGTTTATTTCGGTCCAAGTGGCTACGAAGTTGGGTTTATCTCCTCTGCACACACGTCAGAACAATTAGCATTTGCCCAAGAAAAGATCAAAGAAGCGTTGTCTGCGTATTATAATCAAATGTAATCGCTAGCTTTAAACCGTGAATTTAGTAACCGGAGCCACCGGATTGTTAGGCAGTCATGTACTGCTAGCGCTCGTAAAAAACGGGCAGCCTTGCCGTGCGAGCTTTCGCAATGCGTCAAAAGTACAAGAGGTCAAAAGACTTTTTCATTATTATTTCAAGGAAGAAGCTAAAGAAAAATGGGCGCTTATCCAATGGGTACAAGCAGACCTCACTGATTTAGTTGATGTTGATCAACTCGTTCAAGGAGCAGAATTTGTCTATCACTGTGCCGCACTTGTTTCTTTTTTCAAAGCCGATTTCGAACTCTGTCTGCAGCATAACCGCTATGTAACGGCAAGCCTCGTTGATTTTTCATTGAAACACAAAGTCAAGCACTTTTGTCATGTGAGCTCAACCGCAGCAATTGGTGGAGCAGGCAAATTAGTCAATGAACAAACAAAATGGCAAGTTGGCGGCAAGCACAGCGGCTATGGTATTTCTAAATTGCTCGCTGAAAGAGAAGTTTGGAGGGGCGTTGAAGAAGGCTTAAAAGCAGTGATTGTCAACCCTTGTGTGATTTTAGGCCCTGCAGCCCAAGGCAGTCCTTCGTTGCAAATGCTAGACACCGCCAAGCAAGGGCTTTTGTTTTATACTTCCGGAAGCAACGCAGTAGTGGATGCAAGGGATGTTGCTCAAGTGATGGTTGGTTTGGTTCAAAAAGGAGTGCACAATGAACGATTTTTGGTAGTGGGCCCTCAACAATCTTTTAAAGACCTTTTTACACAATTTGCAAAACACCTTGGTAAAAAGCCCCCAAGAATTGCTGCAGCTAAAAAACTCACCTATTTATTTGCGATTGTTCATGAACTATGGTGCCACGTCAGCGGAAAAAGATCTGGCCTCAGTATTGAGACAGCGCGGTCTTCACATCAAAATGTACAATACGACATCAACAAAATTAAAACTGAGTTGTCCTTTGAATACACGCCTCTAGATCTCATTATTTCAAACATGATCAAAGGCCAAGCTTTCATCACTAAAGAATAGAATTTTGAATCGCAAACTGATTCTTTTTATCGGGATTTTCTATGTAGTCGGTATAGTTGGCATGTACTTTCCGGCCTACCGATCCTTCTTTGTGAACCTCTCTTTTTTTCATCTTTTGTTGTCGTTCCTTGTACTTTTATTAAGTCGTAGCAGCTATGGGATCAAGTTTTGGGGCTTTATTGCCCTTGCTTTTTTTACCGGAATGCTTGCCGAATGGATTGGTGTACATACTGGCCTTTTGTTTGGAGACTACAAATACGGCCCCGTTTTGGGTCCAAAAGTTTTTGCCGTCCCGGTCATAATCGGCATCAATTGGGCCATGTTAAGCATTGTTTCAGCGGCGATGCTCAAAAAACTTAAACTCAACTTCTATCTAGAAGTTTTTTTAGCAGCCTTCTTAATGGTCTTCCTTGATTTTCTAATGGAACCCGTCGCTATTAAACTTCATTTTTGGAATTGGAAAAACGATCATATACCATTTTACAATTATGTCTGTTGGCTTGTTGTCTCGCTCCTCATTCAGTTTGCATATCGGAAATGGCGGCTTAATGAAGCAAACAATGTAGCCATTGCGTTGTTTTTCTACATAATTGCATTTTTCAGCATTTTAAATCTTTACTTATGATTTGGTGGGGTCCATTGGTTTTACTCGGTACATTTTTCATTATGGAATTCATGGCTTGGGCCACGCACAAGTACGTCATGCACGGCATCATGTGGTATTTCCACAAAGACCACCATCAGGTCGAGCCCGGTTTTTTTGAAAAAAACGATGTGTTTTTCTTGATCTATGCCATTCCATCGTGGCTATGTATTATGCTGGGCATGATGAATCAAAATTTATTACCCGTTTGGATTGGTTTTGGTATTGCCGCTTATGGTTTGGCTTATTTTCTCATTCACGACGTCTACATTCACCGCAGGTTTAAATGGCTCAGAGACATTGAGCATCCTTATTTTTACGCCATTCGAAGAGCCCATAAAATCCATCACAAGCATTTGGGTAAAGAGCATGGAGAGTGTTTTGGTATGTTACTAGTTCCTATTCGTTTCTATATCGAAAGTGCCAAGCAATTCAAAAAGCAAGAACGCGCATGAGTTTATATGGCTGGATTATTTTATTGTCTTTTGCTGGGCCGTTTGCGCTAAGTTTCGATAAAAAAGTTGCCTTTTATAAAGATTGGTGTTTTGTAGTACTTGCCGCTATTTGTGTCGCTATACCGTTTCTTATTTGGGACGAGTTTTTTACACAGTGGGGTGTTTGGGGCTTCAATCCGCGCTATCTCTTGAAGGTTTATTTAGGGCATTTACCACTCGAAGAAGTACTGTTCTTTTTTGTCATTCCCTATAATTTTATTTTTCTTCTTCGGGTCATTCAAGCCTATTTTCCAAATAGGAATGTGGCCAAACTTCCACAGTTATTTGCCTTTTTATTTATTTTCAGCTCCGTCCTATGGGTGCTGCTTTATGCCAAGAACTATTATACGTTTTTAGCTTGTGCGCTGAGTGGTGTGCTTACTTTGCTCTTGCGCAAAAAAAAATGGTACCAAGACTACATGTGGGCTTACCTGCTATGTTTGCTGCCCTTTTTTATCGTCAATGGTATTCTTACCGGTGCAGTTACAGAAGAGCCAATTGTCTGGTACAGTGCGTCTCACATCATTGGCTGGCGTATGATTAGCATTCCTTTCGAAGATCTTTATTACAATTACGCATTATTGCTTCCACTCACCTGGATCTATTTTTCTTTAAAAAATCGCAAGGAAAATGCATCTAGAATTTTGAAAAATTAAAATTATCGTTAACTTTGTCGCCCCTAGCAAAGCAACGGCTGCGCAATTATGGGTGTCTTAAGCGAGAATAGCTCAGTTGGTAGAGCACGACCTTGCCAAGGTCGGGGTCGCGGGTTCGAATCCCGTTTCTCGCTCTTTTGAGCTCGAGTGGTGGAATCGGTAGACACGCCGGACTTAAAATCCTGTGGGCATTTGCCCGTGCGGGTTCAAGTCCCGCCTCGAGTACAATACTGTGAAATTAACCCTTGATTCTAATAAGAGTCAAGGGTTTTTTGTTTTTCAGCCTTTTTAATTTGCTGCATTTAGCGTAAAATACCATTTTGTTGGTATTTCTTTTTGTGAGTTCGAGTAGTAGTTTTGCCTCGTTATTTATAATTAATCTAAATAAATGAAAGCAACGATCCTCCTAATCGGACTATGCATACCTTTTGTAAGCATCTACTCCCAAATAAATGAAATCTCAGATAGTCTCAGAATTATTGAAACCCAAAGCGTTTCAATAATTAGCGTTCAAAACAAATTTGTCGGAGGTGCAGGTCAAAAAATTACACCGGCTCAATTACAAAAATTGAATCAACCAGACATCAACAAAGTACTTCGGACCGTTCCAGGCGTTCAAGTGCGCGATGAAGATGGTTTTGGTCTCCGTCCAAATATTGGATTAAGAGGCACGCCCGTCAACCGCTGTGCAAAAATCACTTTAATGGAAGACGGAATGCTTATTGCTCCTGCCGCATATTCTGACCCATCTGCCTACTACTTTCCAACATTCACCAGAATTTCTAGTGTTGAGGTACTCAAAGGAAGCAGTCAAATCAAATATGGGCCATATACAATAGGTGGGGCGATCAATTTACTTTCAACACCAATTCCTCAACAATTTAAAGGATTTGCTCAGGGTAGTTACGGTAGTTTTGGAACAAACCTAGAACGCATTTGGGTCGGTGATGCCAAAGGAAATTTTTCTTATTTATTCGAGGTGAACCGAATCGCCTCTCTGGGTTTTAAACAACTTGATGGGGGTGGTAATACCGGATTTGATCGCCGTGACTTCATGATTAAAACCAGATGGCAAAGTGCACCTGAAAATAAAATTCAACAAAGTGTGAGCTTAAAAGTGGTGCACGTTGAGGAAACCGCAAATGAAACTTACTTAGGGCTTAATTATGAGGATTTCATAGCAAATCCACTACGTAGGTATGCTGGAACACAGAAGGATTTGCTAAATCTATTTCACAATCACGGGCTATTACAACATCATATCAGCCCCATTAAAAATCTCCAAATAACAAGCGCTGCTTATCTTACGAAAACTTATAGAGATTGGGGAAGGGCCTATAGTTTCGGTGGAAAAAGCATCAATAATATTCTTGCAGACAAACTTGCGAATAGTACCGGATATGACATCATGACGGGACAAGCAGATGGCGAGGTGGTTTTTAGAAATGCTGCTCGAACATTCCTGACAAGAGGTATCCAGTCCAACGCCAACTATCATTTTAAAACAGGCGCCGTCAAACACCTGGCAACGGTTGGCATAAGACTTCATCAAGATGAGGCAAATAGATATGGCACACAAAGTAAATATCAAATGTCGAACGGAATCATGATTTTAACAGATGGTGGTGAAATGGGTAATCAAGAAAACCAGCTGAGAGCCGCCTGGAGTTTGGCAATTTTTGCTGATTATCAAATGAGCTATAAAAAATTCACTTTACAAGCCGGGGTTCGACACGAAAAGATCGGGCTTGATTTTTCAAATTACGGCACCGCTGACTACGCCAGATTGGGCACAAACTTGAGTACGGGATCTAATCAACTGCAAATTTGGCTTCCCGGAATAAGTCTTGATTACACCATCAATGCAAACCAACTTTTATTTGTTGGGGCACATAAGGGTTTTTCACCTCCCGGAATGCCTAGCACCTCTTCTATTGAGCAAGCTAAAGCTGAAATTGCCGTTAATTACGAGATGGGCTATCGATTCAACGGCCAAAGACTTCAAATCCAAGCAGTAATATTTAGAAGCGATTACCAAAACCTACTTGGTTCCGATAATATTTCTGGCGGCGGAATGGGCACCGGAGACCTTTTCAATGCTGGAAAAGCACTGGCTCAAGGGCTCGAGTTAAGTTCGAAGAGTTATTTAGAGTTTGACAAACTGGCCTCGATCAAGTTTCCATTGCAACTCAATTATACTTTTACCCAAGCGCTTTTTCAAGAAACATTTATTAATGGCGGTGGTGACTGGGGAAGCGGACAAATTACCAGTGGCGATTACATTCCATTTATCACTCCTCATTTACTGTCAGTAAGTGCCGGTGTAGAAAGTCAAAGATGGAACATGACAGTCTCTGCTAATTATGTTGGCAAAACACGCATCAAACCAGGACAAGATGCAATGGTCTTTGCAGCATCAAATGAGAACTATGCCGTTGTTTCAGCTATTCAAGCTTTTACCACCGTTGACTGCTCTGTCAATTTACACCTCAATAAAAGATGGGACTTATATACAAGTATTCAAAACATAGGAAATAACAAGCATATTGTTGCTAACCTACCTCAAGGCTACCGCCCATTAATGCCACGCGCTGTCGTTTTAGGAATTAAACTCAACCTGAATTAATATCGCGATGCTTGGTTAAATCGGGTATTAAGGTCATTTTGACAATTATTCGTAACTTCACCCCTCATTTTTTTGTACATTTAGTCGCATGTGGAGTAAAGTTGCCAGTTTAATTCTTAGAAATCGCCTTTTTATTCTGGCAATCATTGCCCTAATCACCGTTTTCTTTGGGTACTACGCCGCGACTTCACTAAAGGTGGACAATCGCTTTGGAAACACGCTTCCAAAAGACGATCCTATCCAAATGGACTACGAAAAATTTAAGTTGCAATTTGGCGAAGACGGCTCTACACTTGTTGTGGCAGTCCAAACTGATTCATTGTATACCGAAGAAAATTTTAAAAAGTGGCGTGAACTTGGATATCAAATATTAAAAATTAAAGGTGTAGACAACGTCGTATCTGAGGCAACGCTCTTCGGTATGACCAACAATATTCAGAAAAACGAATTCGAAATACACCGTATTTTTTCCGATACAACTTTCAGAGATAAAAGTATTGACTCTATCAAAAAAGAGGTAAGAAAAAACCCTATTTATCGCGGGCTACTGTATAACGACACCAGCAATGTGTCCTTATTAATGATCGGTATCGACGAAAAAGTTCTTTCCAATCCAAAGAAATCTGGAGTAGTACTCAAAATTGAAGAGCTGGCAAAAAAATACGACAAACACTTCGGAAAAGTCTATTTTGCCGGTTTACCACACATCAGAGTTGTTGTTGGCAAGAGAATCATCAGTGAAATGTACATCTTTTTGGCGCTGTCAATCTTTGCATCATCCTTGTTGCTATATATATTCTTCAGGTCCCTTTATGTCGTATTGCTATGTAATTCTGTCGTTTTCATTTCTGTGATTTGGGCTTTAGGTAGCATTGCCTTTATGGGCTATGAACTCTCGATTATTATGGCGCTCATTCCACCATTACTGATTGTCATTGGGGTGCCAAATTGCGTATTTTTAGTGACGCGCTATCACCAGGAATATGTGCGCTTAGGAAGTAAAATGCGTGCATTGTTCGTTATGGTCAAACGCATCGGATCTGTTACCTTCCTCACCAACCTTACCACTGCAGTTGGTTTTGTAACCTTTACGAGTTCTGACAAACTCGCACAATTTGGAATTATCTCGAGCTGGAACATCATGGTTGTGTTTGTGCTTTCTTTAGCCATCATTCCGATTTTTGCATCCTTTGCAAAACCGCCTAAACCTCGCCACCTCAAACATCTATACCGCGTCTATTCTCAAGGTATTATTGAAATTGTTGTCAAAATCGTTACGAAATATCGTCCTTGGATTTATGTAACTTCTATTTTATTGGTCATCTTTAGCCTATACGGCATGACCAAAATAATTTCCACTGGAAATGTCACCAGCGATCTACCAAAAGACGATCCTATTCTGCTCGACCTCAAGTTTGTTGAAAATAATTTCGGGGGTTCTATTCCATTTGAAATTACCGTAAACTACAAAGAAAAAGGGCGCCTATTTAGTTCTGAAACCATGCATAAAGTGGATGACATTCAGGGCTTATTTGCTCGGGATAGTTTGTTTTCAAAAAGCATGTCATATGTTGACTTGATTAAGTCAATCAATATGGCTTATCATGGTGGCAACCCTAACAAATACACCATTATCTCCAACAGAGATAAACTTCGACTCAAAAAGTACATTGATAAACTTGACCTCAGTAGCCTAAATGGTGGTTCTGCTTCGCTTAAAAATCTAGTCGATACCAGCAAAACTACTTTGCGCATCCGTATGCAAATGAAAGATTTAAGCGTTGACAAAGTGGGCCCAGCGCTTGACCGGCTCAAACTCAAAACGGACCTCATCCTTAACCCTGAGAAACCAACTTTAGAAAGACTTTACACTAAAATTAGCAAAGGAAATGTTGGCGCTCTTGACTCCATTATCTACGAACACTCTGGGGTCTATAACAACCTTACCGCGCTACTATCAAAAGGCAATGATGCACAGCAAATGGCCTTTGACATGAACCCAGAAAAAGTCAAAGATTTTGCAGGAAAAAAAGGCTTCAATCCTCTGCTCAGACAAGCCATTAATCAGGAATACTATGATCTTGTATTTACCGGGGTCAAAGTCGTGCAGACAGAAGGCACAAAATACTTGTTTATCAATTTATTGCAATCATTAATTTTTGCAATCATCTCTATTGCCATTATGATGGCCTTCTTATTTAGGTCTTTCAGAATCATTTTGGTTTCCATGATTCCAAACATTATTCCACTATTATTTACCGCCGGAATCATGGGGTATTTTCAAATTCCGCTCAAACCATCTACCATCTTAGTGTTCGGTATTGCGCTCGGTATTACTGTAGATAACGCCATTCTATTCCTTGGTAAATATAGACATGAGCTCAAGCAGCATGCCTGGGATACGCGCTTTGCCATTTTACATTCACTGCGTGAAACCGGGCTCGGTATTTTCTATACCTCTGTGATTTTATTCTTTGGATTCCTGATGTTTGTGTTTTCACAATTTGGCGGCACCAAAGCACTTGGGCTCCTGGTTTCAATCACCATTATGGTTGGAATGGCCACAAACCTTATTATTTTGCCTGCACTTCTACTGACACTAGAAAGAAAGTTCAGTATGCGCTCTTTCCAAGAACCGCTCATCGATATCTACAATGAAGAGACGGACTACGACATGGACAAACTCGAGATTGAGTTTGCCGCAGAGCATCCGGATAATGATTAATTAAAAGAAGTTAAAGGTTTTGCTTTTAAGCGTCTTTGAGCTTCTTAACCATTGTTAAGATTGTCGCGAGCGCAACGGTTTCACCTGTTTCATCATAGACGTCAACCAAGAATTTTACGATCCCTTTGGCAATATCTTCTGGGCTGCGTTTTTCTTGATCAATCTTTTCTTTGACCGTAAATCGGACCCCAATAGTAGCGCCCGGATAAACCGGCTTAGTGAATCTTGCTTCTTCGATGCCATAGTTTAAAAGTACAGGTCCTTTTTTCGGGTCAACAAATAAACCAGCAGCCTTTGACAAAATGAAATAGCCATGAGCGACACGTCGTTCAAAAATGGTTCCTTCTAAAGACGTTGCATCCATATGTGCATAGAAATTGTCACCTGAAACATTGGCAAAATTGACAATATCGGCATCTGAAACAGTATGCTTGTGGGTAAATACCGTTTCACCGACAACCAATTCTTCGAAATGTTTTCGGAATACATGCGGATTAGCTTCTGGCATTTCAGCGCCAACCTGAAATTGTTGCGTAATGGCTGTGATCGTCGTTGGGTGACCTTGGATGGCTGTGCGCTGTAAATAATGCAAAATACCGCGTTTACCGCCCATTTCTTCACCACCACCAGCTCTACCCGGACCACCATGTGTTAGGAGTGGCATCGGTGAGCCGTGTCCTGTACTTTCTTTGGCACAGTCTTTATTCAAAACTAAAATTCGGCCGTGCATACTGGCTGCTCCGACAACATATTCAACTGCTTCTTGATTGCTTGGCGTTACAATTGAAGAAACTAAAGAACCTTTGCCTAATTTGGCGATTTCAATAGCTTGCTCCATGCCTTTATAAGGCATGATCGTTGCAACGGGGCCAAATGCTTCGATATCGTGACAAGCAGTTGCTTGTAATGGGTTTTCATTTCTAAATAAAATTGGCGAGAAAAACGCACCAGCATTTTTCTCTGCACCATGTACTTCAAAATCATCTAGATGGCCATAAACCATTTGCTGAGATTGGGCCAATAATTCTACATTGGCTCGAACGCGTTCCACTTGTAATTTTGTTGCCAAGGCACCCATGCGGACGCCTTCTTGACTTGGGTCGCCAATTTTTGTGCTGGCTAATCGAGCTGATATCGCATTCTGCACCTCATCAAGTACATTTTCCGGTACGATAATGCGTCTGACCGCTGTACACTTTTGTCCTGCCTTTATGGTGATTTCTTTCACACATTCCTTGACAAACAAGTCAAATTCTTCTGTTCCTGGTACGGCAGCTTCACCTAAAATAGTGGCATTCAAAGAGTCAGCTTCTAGATTGAAACTTACGCTTTGTTCTGAGATTCTTGGGAGGCCTTTTAAGAGTTTTCCAGTAGCAGCGCTTCCTGTAAACGTAACTACATCGCGCGCATCAACAGTATCTAAAATACCCCGACCTAAACCGCAAACTAATTGTAAAGCGCCCTCCGGCAAAATTTGAGACTCAATGAT
>CAYPVA010000045.1:0-12883 GCA_964414045.1 uncultured Lishizhenia sp.
TCCTGACTTAAAGATTCATCTTCGTCAAGAATTTCTCTTGCTTTTTCTCTTGCCAACTGAACGATCTGACCATCACGTGCGAGGTCTGCAATTTTCAGAGCCAGCGCGCCACTTTGCTGTGTACCCATAAGATCACCAGGGCCTCTCAATTGTAAATCAACCTCTGCCAAAACAAAGCCATCATTACTGGCAACCATGGTGTCCATTCTTTTCTGAGCTTCTTTAGAGATCCCATCACCGGTCATTAAAATACAATATGATTTCTCGGCACCGCGTCCTACACGTCCTCTGAGCTGGTGCAATTGGGAAAGCCCAAATCTTTCAGCGCTTTCAATTACCATTACCGAAGCATTAGGCACATTGACGCCTACTTCAATGACTGTTGTCGCCACCATAAGATGCGTTTGTCTTTCTACAAAGTCCTGCATGGCTGCATCCTTATCCTGTGCTTTCATTTTACCATGGACCATACTGATCCGATAATCCGTACCCTCAAAAAAATCGCTGATTTGGGTAAAACCATCTTCAAGGTTTTTAAAATCAAGTTTTTCAGATTCTTGGATCAAGGGGTAAACCACATAAGCTTGTCTTCCTAAATCGAGTTGTTCCTTGATAAAATGGTAGAGTTTTTCTCGGTGGTTTTCTCTGCGGTGAATTGTGTGAATGGGCTTTCTGCCTGGAGGTAGTTCATCAATCACGGACACATCTAGATCTCCGTAGAAGGTCATTGCCAAGGTGCGCGGAATAGGTGTGGCGGTCATGATCAAAACGTGTGGAGGCACTTTATTTTTTCGCCACATTTTCGCACGCTGCGCAACACCAAAGCGATGTTGTTCGTCGATGACGACTAATCCTAATGATTTGAATTGCACGGTGTCTTCGAGCAATGCATGTGTTCCGATCAGTAGGTCGATTTCACCGTTTAATAAGGCATTATGAATTTCTATACGCTCTTTCTTTTTGGTGGAGCCTGTCAGAAGTGCTACCCGAACATTCATTTTTTCAAGCAATTCAGAGATCCCTATGAAATGTTGGTTGGCCAATATTTCTGTTGGAGCCATCAATGCACCCTGTAGCCCGTTCCCGATTGCTAATAATAAGGAAAGCAGGGCTACTAGTGTTTTACCACTTCCCACATCACCTTGAAGTAAGCGGTTCATGTGTTGGCCACTCCCTAAATCTTTTCGAATTTCTTTTAACACCCTTTTTTGTGCCCCCGTAAGTTCGAAAGGGAGATGGTGCTCGTAAAAATCATTGAAGGCAGCCCCAACCGCTGTAAACTGAAAGCCGTTGAGCTTTTTTGCCCTACTTCCTTTACGAAGTAATAATTCAAGTTGTAAAAAGAAGAGTTCTTCCCATTTTAAGCGATAGCGTGCGGCTTTTAATGATTGTTCATTACTCGGCATATGAATTTCATGCAGCGCCAGGGGCTTGGGCATTAAGTGTAGTGCTTCACAAATATATGTGGGCAGGTTTTCAGGCACCTTCCCTTTGAGTTGGTCTAATAATTGCCCAACTAATTTGGATATCCCTCTGCTGTGCAAGCCCTTAGACTGACATTTTTCAGTACTCGGATAAAATGCTTGAAAACCTTTTAATAACGTTTCAGGTGTTATCTTATTGATTTCAGGATGAGCGATCGTCCATTGATTTTGGTAAAATTTTGGTTTTCCAAATACGATATATTGATCTTGGACATTAAAACCTGTTTTTAACCATTGAAAACCTTGAAACCAGATGAGTTCAATTGATGCTGAGCCATCGGTAAACTGACAATGTAGTTTTTTATGACGACCACTACCAGATTCACTGATATGTGTAATCCGACCTTTTAACTGAACATATTGATCTTCAGGTCTTAGCAGTGAAATCTGATGAAAGACAGTTCTGTCTTGATAACGGTAAGGAAAATGAAAAAGTAAATCTTGAAAAGTAAAAATACCAAGCTCCTCCTGAAGAATTTGCGCCTTTTGGGGGCCTACACCTTTCAGGTAGGCAATCGGAGTTGCCAACAAGGAGTTCATGTAAATTTATTTCCAGTATCCCATTTTACAGAACTTCTCGATGCGCTCCTCAATGCGTTGCTCAGGTTTCTTGGCATCTAGTTCTTTCAAATAGCCGTGGATTTTACCACGTAAAATATCAAACATAGCTTCTTGATCGCGATGAGCGCCGTTGCTTGGCTCTTTGATGACGTCGTCAACCAAGCCATTTTGCTTCATATCGGTAGATGTCAGTTTGAGTGCTGAAGCTGCAATTTCTTTGTAATTCCATGAACGCCATAGAATAGAAGAGCAACTTTCTGGAGAAATAACGGAATACCATGTATTTTCTAACATGACAACTTTGTCTCCAACACCAATGCCGAGTGCACCACCTGAGGCACCTTCTCCGATAATAATACAAATGACGGGTACTTTTAAGCGCATCATCTCGTAGATATTGCGCGCAATTGCTTCGCCTTGTCCACGTTCTTCAGCTTCTAAACCCGGAAACGCACCGGGTGTATCTATAAAAGTGACAATTGGTTTATTGAATTTTTCGGCCAATTTCATCAAGCGCAAAGCTTTGCGATAACCTTCAGGATTTGGCATACCAAAGTTGCGGTATTGTCTCATTTTGGTATTGATCCCTTTTTGTTGGCCAATGAACATGACGGTACGGCCATCGAGTAAACCAAAACCGCCAACCATTGCTTTGTCATCTTTGACATTTCGGTCTCCGTGTAGTTCTTGGAATTGTCCGCCGGTCAAAGCATTGATATATGCAAGCGTGTAAGGTCTGTCCGGATGACGTGAAAGTTGAACACGCTGCCAAGGGGTCAGGTTGCTGAATACTTCTTTGGTCTTTGCGGTGAGAACGGACTCAAGTTCGGCAATTTTGTCTTGCATGTCCACTTCGGTTTGATCTGCAAGGCTGCGCGTTTGGGCAATTTGTTCTTCGAGTTCTTTTAGCGGTTCTTCGAAATCCAGGTAGGTTGTACTCATGGTTCTTGTTTTGTATTGGCAAAAATAAGGATTTTCATCAATTGCTTATCTTTACGGCATGATCTTGTTTGCTCCTGCTAAAGTAAATCTTGGTCTTCGCATCCTTGCGAAGCGACCAGATGGCTATCATGAAATAGAATCCATAATGGCTGAAATTCCTTTTTGCGATATTTTAGAGCTTACCGAGGCACAACATGATTCTTTTGAACAGACTGGCCTTACCTTCCCACCCGATGGTAAATTGAATTTATGCCAACAAGCCGTTGCCTTACTGCGGCAACATGCTACTTTTCCAAAAGTCCATATTCATTTGCGCAAACAGATTCCCGTAGGAGCAGGGCTTGGAGGAGGTTCTTCAGACGCGAGTTATACATTACTCGGGCTCAATCAACTGTTCGATTTAGGCTTTACACTTTCTCAATTAGAAGTATTTGCAGCACAATTGGGTAGCGATTGTGCCTTTTTCATCAAGGGCGGATTGCAGTTAGCAACCGGTAGAGGTGAACACTTGACCCCCATAGAAGCTTTGGGTCAACAAAAATGGCTGGTATTGTGTAATCCGGGTATTCATGTTTCTACTGCTGCGGCCTACGCGCAAGTATTTCCTTCTGCCGAAGGGGAATCTATAATGCATATGCTAACTACGTCAGGTTTCTCAGGACTTATCAATGATTTTGAAAAATCAGTTTTTGCTCAATTTCCCGAAATTGCGCAACTAAAGAATGCCTTTATTGAAGCCGGCGCAGCTTACACGGCGATGTCAGGCAGTGGTTCAACAGTTTTTGCCCTTTTTGATCAAAAACCGAGTTTAAATAAAGAACTTTCTAATTATATTGTTTATCAGGGTAACTGGAAGTTTTAGATAAATTGAAAAATAAATTGGAGCATTGTACCCTTGCATTTTCATCCGCTCCAATATACCCGCAAGCTATATTTCTTGATATTTTAACTTGAAATAAAATAATTTTTTTATTTTTGAACTTGTCAAGTTGACACTAAGTATTATTAACCTTTTTAATTTTTTAACTATGAAGAGAATTTTTACTCTATTAACAGCGCTTGTTTTTGGTGCTGTTGCGTACGCGCAATTTCCTTCAGTTGGGATCATCGGATCTGCAGTTCCACCTTATGACTGGTCTGTAGATGTTGACATGATTACAGTTGACGGTGAAAACTATGCCGGAATTGTTACTTGCGTTGCAGGTGAAGCTAAATTCCGTCAAGACAATGACTGGGCTATTAACTGGGGTGCTACTGATTTCCCATCAGGTTTAGGTACTGCTAACGGTCCAAACATTCCTGTACCAGCTGGTACGTACTTGGTTATCTTTAACCGTACAACTGGTTTTTACAGCTTCCAAACAAGTTTTGACGTTACTTACAAAGTAGACGTTACAAACTATTTGGCAAACAACACACTTGCTGCAAATGGTATCCGCGTAGGTGGTAACTTCGGTGACCACGGTGCTACTGTTGCTGCTGGTGCAGTTGCAAGCTGGTCTCCTGCAGATGCAAATTCTGCTATGACTGACGAAGGTGCAAACATCTGGTCAATCACAGTAACTTATCCAGTTGCATCTTTGGGCGCAACTCAACTTTACAAATTTGTAAATGGTGATTGGGGTTCTAACGAAGGTACAGATGCCGCTAACACAATCGCAGTTGACTCTTGTGGAGTTGACGATGGTGGAGGTAACATCAACCGTACTTATGTTTTGATGCCAGGTACTGTATGTTATGTTTGGGATGCTTGTGATGCATGTGGTGTTTCAGTTGCTGAAAATGCAATTGCTGACCTTACTGTTGCTCCAAACCCTGCATCTGATGTTGTAAACTTCTCTTTCGAAGCAAACAATGCAGCTACAGCTACTGTAACATTATTTGACCTTGCTGGTAAAGTTGTTGCTACAAAAACTGTTGCTACTTCAGCTATCACAACAGTAGAAATGAATACAACAGCGCTTCAAGCTGGTTCATACATCTACAATGTTGTTGCTGGTGAAAAAGTTGCAACTGGTAAATTGATCAAGCAATAATCCTTACTTGAAAAATACGAAGAGCCTGGGTGGTAACACCCGGGCTTTTTTGTCTAGAAATCTATTATTTCATAAAAAAAATTGCCATGAAACATCAGTTACTTTTATTAACTTTTTTCTCCATTTTTAGCATTTTTTCAAATGCCCAAATTTTGGAGTTCAGCCCAGCTTTTCCAAATGTAAATGATGTCGTAACAATTACCTATGATGCAACCCAAGGCAATGCCGCATTGGTTGGTCAATCTCAGATTTACTGCCATGCGGGTTTAATCACATCGACAAGCACTTCACCAACCAATTGGCAATTTGTACAAGGAAATTGGGGAACTGTTGATCCGCAAGTTGCCATGACAAATATTGGCAACAACAAACATACCATCACCATCGACATCGATCAGTTTTATGGATTTCCGGCGGGCACCAACGTATTGCAATTTGCTTTTGTTTTCAGAACCGCAAATGGATCGATTGTAGGCCGAGATACAGATGGCAGCGATATTTATTATGATATGTATCCGGTAAATGCTGGCTTACTGGCTAGCTTTTTTAATCCGGGTGCAGGAGCAACGCTAGATGTCAATGAGCAACTTTCCATTGAAGCGGCATCTAATCAAGCGGCTACACTCACACTCAAACAAGATGGTGTTGTATTGCAAACCTTAAGCAATGCCACCCAATTGAATTATTCATTAACAGCAACCCAAGCAGGAACACACTTACTTGAATTTATTGCTGATAACGGAACAACACAAGTCATCGACTCTACCTTTTTTACAGTTAATCCTTTGGTTGTCCCCATTAATCCGCCATATGCGGGTTTAAAAAATGGCATCAATTACATCAATGACTCAACTGTTGTTTTGCAACTACATGCCCCTCAAAAAGAACATATTTATATAATCGGAGATTTTAATAATTGGCTCCCGACTACCAACTATCATATGAATTTAGCCACCAATATGGCTTCATGGTGGATTGAAATTACAGGGCTTACACCCGGCCAAAAGTATGGCTATCAATATTTCATTGATGGAACGCTGCGTTTGGCTGATCCGATGAGTCCATTAATTTTAGACCCAAACAACGACGGCAATATCAATGCACAAACTTATCCAAATCCACACCCTTACCCTACAGGACTAACTACGGGCTTTATTACGATCATGCAACCCGGAGTAGGTCCATACAATTGGTCGAATTCAAATTTTATAGCACCGGCCAACAAAGATCTGGTTATCTACGAATTATTCACCCGTGATTTTGTCGCAAAACATAACTATCAAACATTGATAGATACACTTGATTACCTCTCAAAATTGGGGATCAATGCGATTGAGCTCATGCCGCCAGGCGAATTTGAAAACAATGAAAGTTGGGGTTATAATCCTTCTTTTCATATGGCATTGGATAAATATTATGGTACACCGGAGAAATTTAAAGAATTTGTAGATTCCTGTCATGGCCGCGGTATAGCAGTCATTGTGGATCTCGTTTTCAATCATGCTTTTGGTCAAAATCCTATGGTGAATATGTATTGGGATGCCGCTAATTCAAGACCCGCGGCCAATAGCCCTTGGTTCAATGCCATCTGCCCGCATCCACCTTATTGTTGGGGTTATGATTTTGACCATACACGTCAGGCCACACAGCAATACATTGATCAAGTAAATCAATATTGGATAGAAACATATCATGTGGACGGTTTCCGTTTTGACTACACCAAAGGCTTTGTGAATAATGCCAATAATTATAGTTTAGAGAGAATCAACCTTTTAAAGCGAATGGCAGATGAAATTTGGGCCTACAAACCAAATGCATACGTGATTTTAGAGCATTGGTGTGACAACAATGAAGAAAAACAACTTGCCGATTACGGCATGATGCTTTGGGGTAACGTCACCTATGGATATAAAGAGGCACTCATGGGTTATCCGACTTCTAGCAATATCAGTTCAGGTATATATACCAACCGTGGCTGGACGGTTCCACATTTAGTTTCTTATGCAGAAAGTCATGACGAAGAACGATCTATGTTCAATACCTTAACCTATGGTAATGCAACAAATAGTACGCACAACGCCAAAGATTTATATACGGCTTTGGGTCGAGCACAGGCGCTTGCTGTTACTTTCCTAACACAACCCGGTCCTCGCATGCTTTGGCAATTCCAAGAACTTGGCTATGATATTTCAATTGATGTGCCATGCAGAGTTTGTAACAAGCCCATTTTATGGAATTATTATACCCAAGCGAGACGTCGACAACTTTACGATGTTTATGCAGCCACACTCGCACTCCGAAATAACTATGAAACATTTCGTTCTTTGAACTTCCAATATAGCCTTACGGGGGCAGTCAAACGCGTAAATATGAATCACAGCACCATGAACGGCGTATCATTGGCAAATTTTGCTGTGACAACCCAAGCAGCCATACCAAACTTTCAACATGTAGGTTGGTGGTATGAATATTTCACTGGCGATAGCATCAATGTTGTCAATGCACTAGCACCACTGGATTTAGCTCCTGGAGCGTATCGTATTTACACCGACGTAAAGCTACCTAAGCCAACGATTACGGATGCACCTGTTAGTGTCGATGAACTTTATATCGAGGATTTTGAATTGAATATTTTTCCAAATCCATCTAATGATCAGATCAATGTCAGTTTTAATGCTGTAAATTTTGAACCCTATGAATTATTGATCATCAATCAAGAAGGTGTGGTGGTATATCGTCAAAAAGGCAGCACACAAGACGGAAAAAATATCATTGCAGTGCCGCTACATGATTTACCAGCCGGCGCCTATCATAGTTTGCTTCATATTGGTAATTTGCGTTCAAACAAAGAATTTATCAAGGTTGATTGATGCGTAAGTTATTCCTTGCTTTTTTTTGTTGCCCTTGGTTGGTTTTTGCGCAGCTACCTCAGCCTAGTTATAACGAGGCATTTTTACAAAATGAAGTAGCTAATATTTCCATAAATATTGATCCGGACTCACTTAATTTACTTTTAAGTGATAGTTTGTATAGTGGACACGAATTTATGGCAGCAATCAGTTATCAAAGTAGTTTGGGAACTGTTTTTTATGATAGTATTGGCTTTAGGGCTCGTGGAAATACTTCGCTTTCTTCGCAAAAGAAGTCTTTTAAAATTGATTTCAATCGGTTTGTTTCAGCACAAAAGTTTCAAGGCCTTGAAGAGTTGAATTTAAATGGGGAGCACAATGATGTTTCCATTATGCGAAGCTATTTAGCTCAGTATCTTTTGCGCGCTGCCGGTTTAGCCTCCGCCAGAACAAGCTATGTGAAGTTATACATCAATAACGAATACAAAGGATTGTACATCAACGTAGAGCACCTTGACGATGAATTCCTTGATTTGCGTTTTCCGACTGAGGCCAATGGCAATTTGTGGAAATGTTTTTATGGAGCAGATTTAACTTGGTGGGGAAGTAATCCAGGCGCTTATCAAAGTGTTTATGAGCTTAAAACCAACAAAGACAGCGCAGATTACTCGGCGCTACTGAATTTCATTAATGTGCTCAATAACACACCGGCGTCAGGTTTTGCTTGTGCTATTCAAGAGGTGATTGATGTAGATCTTTTTCTGAGAAATATAGCATTAGAAATTTTGATGGGGCAATGGGATGGCTACGCTTACAATAAGAATAACTACTATTTGTACCAAAGGGAAAGCGATTCTAAAATGGTTTATTTGTCCTATGACCTGGACAATACGTTCGGTATCGATTGGTTCAATATCAATTGGGCTTTAAGAAATGTCTACTCATGGTCGCCGGGCAATCAAGCACGTCCGTTATACACCAAACTAATGGCCGTACCGTATTTTAAAGATCGCTTTACTTTCCATATGTTAGATATTCTCAATACAATCTGGATTGTCAGCGAATTACAAATGGTGTTGGAAGAAAAACAACAATTGATCACACCTGCAGCCTTACTCGATGATTTCAAAGGACTAGATTATGGTTACACTGATCAAGATTTCCTTGAAGCGCTCCAACAAACATGGGGTGCTCATGTCAAAAGTGGTATCATTCCTTACTTGCAAAATAGAAAACAAAGCGCACTCAGTCAACTGGCGCCTTATGTCGGGTTGCCAAATCCTTGCATCAGCGATGTTGATGAACTAAGTCAAGTACCTGGAAAACTATTATTTGTAACGGATATTTTGGGTAGGCAAATCGACCCAAATGCTAAAAATTGCATCAAAATTTTAAACTTTGAAAATGGAATACAAAAGCGTGTTTATGAAATGGAGTAGTTTATTTTTTGTTTTTATGCTTGTGCTTCAAGCGAATTCACAAGTCTTACAACATGTGGAGCCTTCCAATTGGTGGGTTGATATGGAGCATCACCAAGTGCAAGTATTGCTGCACGGACCTCAAATAGCAAAATATAAAGTTGAGGTCGGTGGTTTGGCCGTCCTTGAAGAAATCAGAACCGAGAATCCCAATTATATTTTTCTGACACTTGAAACGAAAGGCAAAGTTGCCGGAGACTACCCGATACGTCTTTTCGATAAAAAGAAGCTTATTGCAACGCACCAATTTAGCTTGTTGGCGCGCAAAAATCAGTCAAAATTCCGCAATAGTTTCACGAGTCAAGACGTCATTTATTTGCTAATGCCAGATCGTTTTGCAAATGGTGATCCACTCAATGACAATGCCACCGACATGAAAGAACAAGCTAATCCTAGTTTGCCTGGGGGCAGGCATGGTGGAGATTTAAAAGGTGTAAATGATCGTTTAGCCTACATCAAAGAATTGGGCGCCACAACCATTTGGATGACACCTTTCTTAGAGGATAACGAACCTGTTTATTCTTATCATGGTTATGCCCAATCAGATCTTTATAAAGTCGACCCGCGCTATGGCACAAATGAAAGTTTTAAGAAGTTGGTTCAAAATGCCCATCAGCTTGGCTTGAAGGTTATCAAAGATGAGGTGCCTAATCATTGGTCAAGTAAACATTGGATGATTCAAGACCTTCCAACAGCAACTTGGGTCCATCAATTTGATCAATTTACACGTTCAAGTTACCGCACCACGACTCAATTTGATCCTTATGCAGCTCAAAGTGATCAAAAAGCATCGGCCGATGGCTGGTTTGACACCACCATGCCTGACATGAATCAAAACAATCCTTTGTTACTGACTTACCTTATTCAAAATACCATTTGGTGGATTGAATGGGCGGATTTAGATGGTCTGCGTGTCGATACTTACTCGTATAATGACAAAGAGGCCATTGCTCAATGGACAAAAGCAATTATGGATGAATATCCGAATTTGAATATTGTTGGTGAAGTCTGGATGCATGACCAAGCGCAAATGGCATTTTGGCAAAAAGATAGCCCAATAGGCGCCTTGCAACATTTCAATAGTTATATGCCATCAGTAATGGATTTCACTTTACATGATGCCATCATGCAAGCTTTCAAAGAAAAGGAACAAGGATGGGATCAAGGAATGGTGCGTTTTTACGAGAACTTTACCCAAGACTACCTCTATGCCAATCCAAAAAAAATATTGGTGTTCATAGAAAATCATGATACCCAACGATTCAATGAAACCTATCCTTCATTAGCCGACTACAAGTTGGCCTTAACGCTTATCGCTACAACAAGAGGTATACCTCAAATCTATTACGGTTCAGAAATCGGTATGCGTGGTAGCAAAGCGGCAGGAGACGCGGATATCCGCAGGGATTTTTTCACAGGGAGCAATGTTAAAGAAAGAACCCCTGAGCAAGAAGCATATTACCAGTTTACCAAAAATTTATTCAATTGGAGGAAAGACCAAAAAGTGATTCACGAAGGAGCTTTGCTGCAATATGTCCCTCAAAACAATGTGTATGTTTATTTCAGGTATTTAAATCCAGAAAAATCTGAAAGTAAAGATGCAGATATCGTGATGGTGATCCTCAATAATTCAGAAAAAGACGAAGAATTAACTTGGTCTCGTTTTGCAGAAGGAATTCAAGGATTTGATTTTGGCACCGATGTCCTGACAAATCAATCCTTTGATTTTGATCAAAAAACAGGAAAAATTCCGGCCAAAACTGCCTATATCATTCAGCTAAAAAACAAATAACAATGACTAAGCACTTTCTGCTTCTTTGGATTTCTATTTTAAGTTTTCAGTTACTTGCTCAGAACCCAAATCGGCAATTTATCTCGTTTAGCCCAAACACCAACGGTTGTGAGGTTAAGGTATCGGATGGGAAATATATCATCCAATTCTATTCAAAAAACATCATCGAAACTACATTTATTCCTGTAGGGAAAAATGAAAACATTGAACCTTCTCACGCAGTGATCATGCAGCCGCTGCTTTCAGATAAGTTATACGACGAAGTCAAAGAAAACGGTGAAATTGTTGCCTATCAGCTGCCATTCAATAAAACATCCGTCTCAGCTCGTATACAAATAGAGCCATTTCAAATTAGTTATTGGTACAAGGGTAAGCAAATTTCTTCTGAAGCCATGGGTTATCAACTCAAAGAAACCCCGCAAATCCAATTAAATCTGAGCGCACAAGAGCAGCTCATGGGAGCCGGGACAAGGGCGCTTGGCATGAACCGCAGAGGCTATCGCTTGCAATTGTATAACCGCGCACATTACGGTTATGAGACCCATTCAGAACTCATGAATTTCACAATGCCCATCGTGATTTCTGATCAGTGTTATGCCATTCATTTTGATAATCCGCAAATTGGTTACCTCGATTTAGATGCGAAGAAAGAGAACAAACTTACTTACGAAGTCATTGGAGGTCCTATGCGCTACCAAGTCGTTGTCGCCGATGACTGGAAACAGTTGACAGAGCAGCTAACAAACCTCACCGGGAGGCAGCCACTGCCAGCACGTTGGACACTCGGTAATTTTTCGAGCCGCTTTGGCTACCACTCAGAGCAAGAAGCCCGAGCTGTAGTGAACGAGTTCAGAAAACAACAAATCCCGCTTGATGCCATCGTTTTTGACCTCTATTGGTTTGGTAGGGATATTCAAGGAACACTTGGTAATTTTGAATTCTTCCGTGATTCATTTCCGAACGGAGAGCAAATGATTGCCGATTTCAGAAAACAAAATGTCAAAACAGTGCTCATCACCGAGCCTTTTGTCCTGACCACCTCGAAAAACTGGCAAGAAGCCAATCAAAAAAAGATTTTAGGTATGGATTCTCTAGGGAACTCTTTTCGCTATGATTTTTATTTTGGAAATACTGGTTTAATTGACCTCTATAAACCTGAGGCGCGTGTTTGGTTTTGGCAGATTTATAAAAAATTGCACAATTACGGCGCTGCCGGTATCTGGGGTGACCTCGGCGAACCTGAGGTTCATCCAACCAAACTGAAGCACGGCGACAAATGGGCCGATGAGGTGCACAATATTTACGGCCATGATTGGGCACGTTTGCTATATGAAGGCTATCTAAATGACTATCCAACAGAGCGCCCGTTTATTTTAATGCGCGCAGGTTATTCGGGTTCGCAGCGCTATGGAATGGTGCCGTGGTCCGGAGACGTCAACAGGACATGGGGAGGTCTAAAACCACAAATGGAAATTTCGATGCAAATGGGGCTGCAGGGTATGGCATATATGCACTCTGACCTCGGTGGTTTTGCTGGTGCCAATAACGACCCAGAACTTTACGTGCGTTGGTTGCAATATGGCGTATTTCAGCCGATTTTCAGGCCTCATGCGCAACAAGAAGTGGCGAGTGAAGCCATTTTCAAGGACGCGCAAACAAAGGCATTGGCAAAGGCAGCTATTGAGTTGCGTTATCAATTACTGCCATATAATTACAGTTTGGCTTATGAAAATGCTACCAA
>CAYPVA010000046.1:0-12853 GCA_964414045.1 uncultured Lishizhenia sp.
TGCAGCCCTTGAGCAAGCTGAATTTTAGCTTCATGAAAACCATTGGCTGCACTTAAATAATCCATTTGCATCCAGGCTGGAATATGAATTCCGTTAAGTCCAATCGCCTCAATATGAATTTGTTTGAGCATTGTAGTTAAATAATCACTCCAAGATATGGCTACCGTAATATTACCAACTGCATACTCCATGATCAATGCCCACCCAATAATCCAAGCGATCAATTCGCCAAACGCAACATAAGAATACGTATACGCAGATCCTGCTACCGGAACCATTGACGCAAATTCTGCATAAGCAAAAGCCGCAAAACCACTTGCTAAGGCCGTAAAAAGAAAAAGGAAAATCACAGCTGGGCCTCCTTGCGCACTTGCCGTCCCTATTGTAGAAAATATACCTGCGCCAATGATAGCAGCAATCCCAAATGCAATTAAATCTCTTAATTTGAGGTGCTTACTTAAAGCATGAGCACCTGAATTGGCATCGGCCATTTGAGCCTGCGCCATGATTTGCTGTACATTTTTCTTGCGAAACAATGAATTATTAGACATTCTGTTAGTTTTAAAGGACTAAAAGTAAAGAAATTTTACTTTTGCATATGGAAAAATTCATCGCAGTTAAAGGCGCGCGCGTGCACAACCTCAAAAGTCTCGATGTAGCAATCCCTCACGGCCAACTCACCGTTATCACAGGCGTATCTGGCTCAGGCAAATCAAGCTTGGCTTTTGATACCATTTATGCCGAAGGACAGCGCCGCTTCATCGAAAGCATGTCCGCCTACGCCCGTCAATTCTTAGGGAAACTAGACAAACCCGCTGTTGACGACATCAAAGGACTTGCACCAGCCATTGCAATTCAACAAAAAGTAAGCTCAAGCAACCCGAGATCTACCATTGGCACAAGTACTGAAATCTATGATTACCTTAAATTACTCTATGCACGCATAGGCAAAACCTTTTCTCCTATTTCTGGCCAAGAAGTCAAGAAGCAACAAACTGCAGATGTCCTTCATTTCCTTGAAGCAAATTGGAAGGAAGAGCCCTTTGCCATCCTTTACGAACTCAAATTTAGTTCAAGTGAAGAGTTAAATAAAAAAATTCAATCGCTTAACAAACAAGGTTTTACAAGATTATTTATTAACGGCGAGTTCATACTCATCGATGCGCTTCTCGATACAATAGATACAGCAAACAAAGTCTATGTATCCGTAGACCGACTCACCAATCAACAACGCGATGACGCGCAACAAGGCCGTCTTACAGAAGCCATCGAACTCGCTTTCCAAGAAGGCAAAGACCTCTGCACCTTGTATAATGCCAAACAAAAATCTTTTCAACACTTCAGCAAACGCTTTGAATTAGACGGCATTACCTTTCAAGAGCCAAATGTGCATTTCTTTGCATTTAACAATCCTTTTGGCGCCTGCAAGCGTTGCGAAGGCTATGGAATGACACTCGGAATTGACGAAGAATTGGTATTTCCCGACCGCAAGAAAAGTGTTTACGACGGTGCTATTGCAGCCTGGAAAGGCGAAAACATGCAGGAATATCTACAGGGTTTACTATACAATGCGCAAAAATTCGACTTTCCGATCCACCGACCAATTCAAGAACTGAGCAAAGAACAATACAACTTACTTTGGACGGGTAACACCTACTTTACTGGTTTAAATGATTTTTTTAAATTCATTGAAAGTCAGACATATAAGATACAATATAGAGTATTGCTTTCGCGCTACCGCGGCAAAACCACATGCCCTGAATGCCAAGGAACACGCTTACGTCAAGATGCTGGCTTTGTTAAAATTAATGGCAAGGGTTTGCAAGAGCTTGTCCTGATGCCACTTACCGAAGCAAGTCACTTTTTTCAAAACCTCAGCTTAACGCCTTACGAAAAGGAACTCACCAAACACATTCTGCCAGAAATCCAAACCAGGCTTGATTACTTACAACGCGTAGGTCTTGGTTATCTAACCCTCAACAGAACATCCAACACGCTTTCAGGAGGAGAGGCACAACGGATTCAACTCGCCACCTCAATTGGCTCGAGCCTCGTAGGATCCTTGTATATTCTTGACGAACCCTCCATTGGGCTCCACCCTAGAGATACCGCCAAATTGATCAGTGTACTTCAAGCGCTCCGCGACCAAGGGAATACGGTCATTGTGGTCGAACACGAAGAAGAAGTCATGCGCGCTGCAGACCAAATCATTGACATCGGCCCTCTTGCAGGTTCTCAAGGCGGCACCCTAGTGTTTCAAGGAGACTTTAAGGCGCTTGCAAAGAGCAAATCACTTACTGCAAGCTATTTAAACAACGAAAGAGTCATACCAATACCAACTAGAAATAGAACAGCAAAAGGAAAACTCACCATCCATGGTGCCAGACAAAACAACCTGAAGAACTTAGAAGTGAGCATACCTCTAGGGCAACTTGTTTGCATCAGTGGCGTTTCAGGTTCAGGTAAATCGACACTCATCAAGCGCTTACTTTACCCGTTGGTGCGCAAAGAATTAGGCCTCAGTAGTGATTTAATTGGTAAATGCGACGGGCTTACCGGCGATATCAAAAAAATTGGACACGTTGAGTTCATCGATCAAAACCCCATTGGTAAATCGTCACGGAGTAATCCGATTACTTACGTCAAAGCCTTCGACGACATCCGAGAGTTATTTGCACGTCAGCCTTTGGCTAAATTGCGCGGGTTCAAGCCCGGTTTCTTCTCTTTTAATGTTGAAGGCGGCCGCTGTGAAGTCTGTGAAGGAGAAGGTGCAATTGCTGTTAGCATGCAATTCATGGCCGATGTTTCACTTCCATGCAATCAATGCAAAGGAAAGCGCTACAAAACCGAAACACTCGATGTGAGTTATCGCGATAAAAATATTGCTGAAATCTTGGAAATGACCCTTGACGAAGCCCTCAGCTTCTTCAAAGCGGGCAAGGACAAACTCGATCAGAAGGTCGCTGAAAAAATTCAGCCGCTTGTAGATGTAGGCTTGGGCTATTTGTGCGTTGGTCAATCTTCTAGCACGATGTCTGGAGGAGAAGCACAACGCATTAAACTTGCTTCGTTCTTGAGCAAAGGCACACAAAGCACTCCTACCCTCTTTATTTTTGACGAACCTACTACAGGCTTGCATTTTTACGACATTGAAAAATTACTAATCGCTTTTCAAGCACTCCTAGATAAAGGCCACTCGCTTGTTGTCATTGAACACAACATGGAAGTCATCAAATGTGCTGACCACATCATAGACTTGGGGCCAGATGGCGGTGAAAATGGCGGATCTTTGTTATTTGAAGGACACCCCAGAGATTTGGCTAAAAGTAAAGACAATCAAACAGGTATCTACTTGAAAGCAAAATTATAAGACCCCAATCTCTGGCTTTTGTGCATTGTCCTGTTAATAACTAAGGAGTTAAGCGTTTATTTCCTCTTGATATTCCTTTAACTTTGCAGAAAAATCATAGCATGGCAGCAGATATATTTGAAAAAATTCAAGCAAACCGTGGCCCACTCGGTATGCACGCAAAAGAATCTCATGGCTATTTCACCTTTCCTAAACTTGAAGGTGAAATTGGCCCTCATATGAACTTCCGAGGGAAAGAAAAACTCAATTGGTCGCTCAACAACTACCTAGGCTTAGCAAACCACCCAGCGGTACGTCAAGCCGATACAGATGCTGCAGCAGCATACGGCTTTGGTTCCCCGATGGGAGCACGCATGATGTCAGGTAACTCAAACTATCATGAACAACTCGAAAACGAATTATCTGCTTTCGTAGGTAAACAAGATACCATTTTAGCCAACTTTGGTTACCAAGCTGTTGTTTCTGCTATTGACTGTTTAGTGGATCGCCACGACGTCATCGTCTATGACGCAGAATCACATGCTTGTATCCTAGATGGTGTTCGTTTACACATGGGCAAGCGCTTTGTATTTAAGCACAATGATGTAGAAGATTGTGAAAAGCAATTGCAACGTGCCACCAAACTCGCAGAAGAAACAGGCGGTGCTATTTTAGTGATCACGGAAGGCGTTTTTGGGATGCGTGGAGACCAAGGTCGCCTCAAAGAAATTGTAGCACTCAAATCCAAATATAATTTCCGTTTGTTTGTTGACGACGCGCATGGCATCGGTGTTTTAGGTGCTACTGGTGCCGGAACAGGTGAAGAGCAAGGTTGTCAAGATGGCATCGATATTTATTTCGGAACCTTCGCTAAATCCTTTGCGCTCATCGGAGGTTTTATCTCTAGTGACGAACAAGTAGTTGAATATTTGCGCTACAACATGCGTTCTCAGATTTTCGCCAAAGCAATGCCAGTCGCACTCGTTATGGGCTTGCTAAAGCGTCTAGAACTCATGAGAAACCATCCAGAACTTAAAGACAAACTTTGGGAAAACACAAATGCGTTACAAAGTGGTTTAAAAGCTGCAGGCTTTGAAATTGGCCCAACAAATAGTTGCGTAACTCCTGTATATTTGAGCGGTTCAATTCCTGAAGCGACTAACCTCATTTTTGACCTCCGCGAAAACTACAATGTTTTCTGTTCTATGGTAGTATACCCAGTAGTTCCGAAAGGCATGATCATCTTACGCCTCATCCCTACTGCCTCACACACACTTGAAGATGTGAAATATACCATTGATTGCTTCTCTAAAATTGTAGGGAAACTAAAAGCTGGTGAGTATATGTCAGATAAAATTGCCGCTATCTAATTTCGGGCTAAAAACAAATTCAAAAAAAATACGGGTTATGCGACCCGTATTTTTTTTGCGATTAACTTTTCGATGTTCTTGAAATACTTGTTGTCTTCCGGTTCACAAAAGATGACCGAACGACCTTCTTTACCAGCTCGCCCCGTTCGACCAATTCTATGGACGTAGGTCTCTGCAACAGTTGGCACATCCGTATTGACAACGAGGTCAAGACCTGAGATATCGATACCGCGTGCAGCGATATCAGTTGCCACTAAAATTCGGATTTTTCCTTCTTTGAAATGACTCAGGGCCATTTGTCTGGCATTTTGTGACTTATTACCATGTATAGCCATCGCTTGCAACTTGTTCTTCCCTAAAAGGCGAACCAATTTGTCGGCACCGTGCTTCGTTCTTGAAAATACTAAAACACTATTGGCTTTATCTTCCTGAAGCAATTGCACTAATTGCTGCTCCTTTTCTTTGCGATCTGCCACATGAATGGCCATCTGATCAATGCGTTCGGCTGTAGAAGAAACCGGGGTAACAGTTACCTCGACAGGATCTTGTAACAGGCTTTGCGCCAAGCTTTTGACTTCATTAGGCATGGTTGCAGAAAACAACAAAGTCTGACGCTGTTTTGGCAACAACTTCACAATGCGCTTGACATCATGGATAAAGCCCATGTCCAACATACGGTCGGCCTCATCCAAAACAAAAACTTCTAATTGCTTCAGATTGATAAACCCCTGCTGGTGTAAATCTAACAAACGACCCGGAGTAGCAATTAATATTGCTGGCTTTTGTTTTAAAGTTTGTATTTGAGCGTGTGGTTTGACACCTCCAAAGATGACCAAAGAGCGCAATTTGAGCTTTTTGCCATATGCCCTGAAATTTTCGGCAATTTGAATGGCTAGCTCACGCGTCGGTGTCACTACCAATGCCTGTATACCACCAGGAGCAGCATTGATTTTGGCCAAATTTTCTAGGATTGGGATGGCAAAAGCGGCTGTCTTTCCAGTGCCAGTCTGAGCCAAACCAATGAGGTCTTTTTGTTCTAAAATGGGTGGGATTGCTTTTTCTTGAATCGGGGTTGCGTTTGTATAGCCTTTTTCAGCAATGGCTTCGAGGATTTCTTTCCTCAGGGGTAATTCATTAAATAACATGCAATTCATTGTACTGATCAAAGTGAAAAAACGTATCGTCACTTGAGCAGATTCTCAGCAAAGGTACGGATAATATACCGCTTCTACTATTTTGCCGCTAAGATGCGCTCTAACTTGCGCTCATCGATCTTTAAAATTGTTTCTGAAAAAGCAGAGTCTTCGTCAAGTAATACTTTCTGTGTGGCAGAGAAATGAATGCCCGCAAGCTGCGGAATTTCTGTCAGTTTTTGAAAATTTCCGGCATGAACACCACCGCCCGCCATGATTTCAATTTTACCATTTGCGTAAGCAGACATTTCGGCTAAATTAGCCATTCCCTGCTCGACATTCTTAGCAAAACCAGAGGTGAGAACCCGTTTAAAACCCAGACTTATAAGTACCTCCAAGGAACGCTTCCAATCAATACTTTCGTCAAAAGCACGGTGAAATGTCCAGTGAAGATCAGGATGTCGACATACCAAATTAGCCAATAAAGTTTTGTCAAGGTCAAAATTTTCTTGCAGCAAACCTACAACCACGCCCTTCACACCTTGGGCCGCAGCAAAGTCGATGTCCCATTGAATTTGATCCAATTCTCGGTCATTGTAAAAGAAACCGCCCGCTCTTGGCCGGATCAAGACATGTGTTTCTACCTGAGCATCCAGCGCGGCACGAATAAGCCCTGCAGATGGTGTGAGGCCACCCTGCTCGAGATTTTGACAAAGCTCTATGCGATCAAAATTGTATTTTTTTGCAAGATCAATCGCCTCGATAGATGCTGCACATAATTCGAATTGTATCTGACTCATTGTCCCCAAAATTGCGAATTCTCAGTCAAAAATCAGGCCCTTTTTACGTATATTTGTAGGCAATCAACACAAAAATGGCCAAAGACAAAGCAAGTACTACCCAAGATCAACTCGATTTCAATAGTTTCAAGCAACAAGTCCTCAATGACTACCTGCTCGCCTGTACTTCACGCGAAGCCTCTTTATTAGGAAGAAAAGAAGTTCTTACAGGTAAAGCCAAATTTGGCATTTTCGGAGACGGAAAAGAACTTGCTCAGATAGCATTAGCCAAGCAATTTCAAAACGGCGACTTTCGCTCTGGCTATTACCGCGACCAAACACTCATGTTGGCCCTTGGTGAATTAACCATCTCACAATATTTCGCTGGGCTATACGCGCACACCGATGTTGAGATTGAGCCACAATCTGCCGGACGTCAGATGGGCGGTCATTATTCTACGCGCAACCTCGATGCCAATGGCAACTGGAAAAATCTCATGGAACAAAAAAATAGTTCTGCTGATATTTCTCCTACGGCTGGCCAAATGCCACGCTTATTAGGCTTGGCTCAGGCCTCAAAGGTTTACCGCGAGCACCCTACTTTAAAAGAACTCGAACATTTCAAAAATTTCACAAACGGAGGCAACGAAGTCGCTTTTGGCACCATCGGTGATGCTTCTACTTCTGAAGGTCCTTTTTGGGAAACCATGAATGCTGCTGGCGTGCTACAAGTCCCGATGGTGATGTCCGTTTGGGACGACGGCTACGGTATTTCAGTACCGCGCGAATTGCAAACAACTAAAGGAAGTATCTCTGAGGCACTAGCTGGTTTTCAACGAAGTCCAGAAAAAGCAGGTTTTGAAATTTTAGTTACAAAGGGCTGGGATTACGCCCACCTTTGTGAAACCTATGAAAAAGCAGTGCAAATTGCACGCAACGAGCATGTGCCAGTACTTGTTCATGTCAAGGAAGTCAATCAACCGCAAGGACACTCTACATCTGGTTCACACGAACGATATAAATCTCCTGAACGCCTCGCTTGGGAAACTACATTTGACTGCATTCAAAAATTCAAAGAATGGATCCTCTCGTTTGCTGACAAGGGCCTTGTTTTAGCTTCTTCAGAAGAACTTGAGAACCTTGAAAAAGAGGCCAAAGAAGCAGTCAGAACTGCAAAAAACAATGCTTGGCAAGCGTTTGTAAATGACATTCAACAAGATAAAACAGCGCTATTATCGATTTTAAATAGCTTTCAAGCTGCACATCCACTCCACCAAATGTGTCAGCAAGCCGCTGAAAAATTGGCAAAGGAAAAAGACAGTATTCGCAGAGAACTGCTTCAAGTAGCACGTGCCATTTTGCGCAATTCCATCGGGCAAAATAGTGCTGAAAGAGCTGCTTTAGGCAATTGGGTGCGCTCTATTCAAGAAAAAGCACAAGACCGTTACAGCTCACATTTACATTCAGCATCAGCTCAAAGTGTCTTAAATGTTGCTACTGTTCCTGTACAATATGCCCCGGACAACCAACAAGAAGATGGTCGAATTATTTTACGTGAAAACTATCGTAAAATCCTAGAAACACGACCTGAGGTACTGGTCTTTGGTGAAGATGCCGGTAAAATTGGTGGTGTTAACCAGAGCTTAGAAGGCCTACAAGAGCAATTCGGCGCACTACGCGTTTCAGATACTGGAATCCGCGAATGCACGATTATCGGGCAAGGTATTGGAATGGCCATGCGTGGCCTCAGACCAATTGCCGAAATTCAATACCTCGACTACCTGCTTTATGCAGTCCAAATCATGTCCGATGATTTAGCAACGGTACAATACCGCACCAAAGGTGGTCAAAAAGCACCCCTCATTGTTTCTACACGCGGTCATCGACTTGAAGGTATTTGGCACAGTGGGTCCCCGATGGGTATGATCATCAATTCACTGAGAGGAATCCATGTCTGCGTTCCGCGCAACATGACTAAAGCTGCCGCTTTTTACAATACCTTACTTCAGTCAGATGAACCTGCACTTGTAATCGAACCGCTCAATGGCTACCGTACCAAAGAACGCATGCCTCTCAATTTTGGCGAGTTTACTGAAGCACGTGGTGTACCAGAAATTGTGCAAGAGGGCAGTGACCTCAGATTAGTTTGATACGGCTCCACGTGCAATATCTGTGAACAAGCAGTGGCGCAACTTGCCGATTTTGGCATTTCAGTAGAGCTCATAGATGCACAAACTTTATTACCATTTGACATCCATCATGTCATCGGCGCATCTGTAGCCAAAACCAATGCTTTACTCATCGTAGACGAAGACGTCAGCAGTGGAGCTAGCGCTTTCATGCTTGATCAAATTCTTGTCAAGCAAGGTGCTTACAATTTCCTTGACCTTGCTCCTCAAACGATGTCAGCCAAAGATCACCGCCCAGCCTATGGCTCGGATGGCGATTACTTCAGTAAACCAAACATGGACGACATCATTGAAAAAGTACTCGACATGATGCACGACCTCGATCCGATTGGGTTCCCAAAAGTATTTGAAGCACAATAGATTTAATATCCCTAAACAATAAAAAAGGGGGGCTTTTCAGCCCCCCTTCTTTATGATGTGTGTATTGATTTATGCTTTAGACTCAGACTTAGCTAAAGTGTAAATCACCAGACCAAAACCAATTTTATTGATGGCATCACCAATGTTGTAAACAACATCCATCCAAGGATTTGCATCTGCACTACCAAATGCTCCGAAGAGACCGCCTGGCGTTCCGATGATATAACCTAAAGGATAAATTGCCCAACCTACTAATACAAACCAAGCCAAGATTCTTGTGGCTTTAGCGACAGCAGGGCCAGCAGATTCGGCGAGTTTTGCAACTTCACCAAACCATACAAGGTATGCGATGTAGAAATAAGCCGCACCAGAAAGTACACCCCACATCACGCTGTTTCCACGATCTACAGATTCACCGAAGTAACCTGTTACGAGCATAACTACGGATGCCAAGATAAGTTTCCATAGTAAACTAGATTTTGCCCCTGCCTTTTTAGTGATGAGGTAAAACTCAACGCACATTAATGGGACAGTCAACATCCAGTCAACATAACGGAAGAAGGTTGGTGACGTTTGCGTTTCGGTGAAGTAATCACGCATGTAATAATAATGAACCGCTGCAATAAATGTAATGATACCGGAAACCAAAATAGACGTTTTCCATTTGTCTTCCATATTGCGCATCTCCAAAAAGAAGAATGCAGCCGCTGCCATCATGGCCATTGTACCGATGAAAAAGGTGAATGCGGTGTAAGTAAATACATCTCCTTTTTCAAAGATTTCTTGCACTTTGAGTGCACTTGTTAAAGAAAAAAACATAGTTATTAGGTTTAGTTTTCCCTACTCTAAAGGCTTTTCGGGTACCGCCATTTAATTCATTGAATAACAATGATATATAATTTTTGTTTAAAGTATATACTATTTTATTCAACAAAAATAACCTAACGCTATATTTAATGTATTTTTTTGAAAATCAATAAATTAAGAAAGTGAATGGCAGCCTTGCCTGCAGACCGCTCATTTTTTTGAGTTGTTCATACTTTTGGTAGTATAAAATTAATTCAGTCGGCACACTTATTTGTGCTTTGGTCTGTTCATTTTCCAATTCTTCGTCTACCAATTCGATCAAATTATCAAGTGCACTTATGTCCTTTTTTGGATAATATACCACAGGAGTATAGCCGCAATCTTTTTGAGCCGCACGGATCGTTGCTGACAAACCACCAATTTCATCAACTAAACCAACGCGTTTTGCACTTGAACCGGTCCAAACCCGCCCTCTTGCCACGCGATGAACTTGTGTTTTTGTCAGTTTTCGGCCGTTGGCAACTCTTTTAAGAAATAGTTCATACACTTCATCAATTTCAGCCTGCATAAAGCCATATTCTTCTGCGCTAAGTGGCCTAAATAATGACAAACCACCGTGTTGATGCGTCCTCACTTCGTCTGTTGTGACACCTATTTTATTTTTTAGAAAGTTGCCCGCATTTGGCAATACACCAAATACACCTATTGATCCTGTTATTGTATTCGCTTGCGCAAATATTTTTTTAGCCGGAGTGGCTATATAATATCCTCCGGAGGCTGCGAAGTCACCCATGGAAACATATAAAGGTTTTTTTTCAGCAGTCAGCGCGACTTCTTTCCAGATTTCCTCGCTAGCTAATGCTGAGCCACCTGGACTATTGATGCGCAATACAACAGCTTTAACATCTGAGTCCGTCCTGACCGTTCTGAGCAACTTCCCAAGCGCTGCCGCACTCAGGCCATCACCTTCGGCAACAACATCGCCTTCGGCCAATATGACAGCCACATGTTTCTGTTGTTTGGCCAAGAGCTGATCGTCATGAAATGTGTCGCGGATGTATTTTCCAAATGTTTGTAAACGCAGGGCAGCACTCTGATCCAAGCCCACTTTTTTCTTAAGAAAAGCCAAAACTTCGTGACGGTAGTACACGCGATCAATTAATTTGAATTCTTGTGCCTGCTTCAATTTGCGTATGGCCAAGACATTTGCCAAAGAATCAAGTGCCAGGGTATCAAGACGACGCGCCTGAGCAATCTCGTTTCTAGAAGTTCGCCACATATCTTGCAGCAAAGTGCTCATCTGAACACGACTTGAATCACTCATTTCAGTTCTGAAAAATGGCTCAACTGCACTTTTAAAATCGTTGTCTTTACCTCTAACAACCATCACACCAATTTCAAGGTCGTCTAGGAGGTTTTTAAGGAAAAAACTTTCAGCATGCAGACCCGTCCATAAAAAAGTAGAACCACCTAGACCAAAGAGGTCATTAGCTGCACTACTTACAAAATAATCCGTGTAAGAAATTTGCTCGCCAGATAAATAAGCTACTACGAATTTTCCGGATTTTTTAAAACTGATCAGCGCGTCGCGAATTTCTGTAGCAGTTGCCATTCCCATTTCAGGACTTTTCATTTCCAAGAAAACTCCTCTTATTTTTCGATCCTTCGCAGCGGCTGCTAGACCGTTTAAAAGTTCAGGTAAACCTGTACTCCGATCTACCTTCAATGCCGCAGGATCAAGAGACTGTGAACTTTTATCGGCCACAACACCCTCTAACTTTATATGCAAAACCGTTTTATCTTGTAGCGCCAACGGTTCTGGTTCGAAGTCACCGAAAGAGCCAATGATGCCACCGAGAATCAGAAAGAAAAAAACCATACCAACCAAGCCTGCAACAAATACTGCAAGAAAACTGGGCCAAAATAATTTACCGAAAGAAAGGCGCTGCTCTGACATGTTAAGAATTTAAAAGTGAATGTAAGCTAAGTCGGTTGACAATATTGATACGCAAACTAAAACGAATGTTTTGGGCGTAATTGGTGAATACAGGGACTGTTGTAAAATTCCCTTCTTCGGTAGCATTATGACCATAAAATAACGGAAAATAAATTCCAAATACTTTTCCAAAACGCAGTGCAAGACCCGCATTTAAATAGCTATCCATAGTTTTTAAGCTACCAGCTCCCATTCCGTAATCCGCAAAAACACCAAAAATATTTGGTTTTACTGGCAATTGCGCATAAAGTGTTGCTGAACTCAACCAATTGATGTTGCTCCCTGCAGCATTGCCTGTATGGAATTGCCCGTGGCGATCCATGCGCTGCTGCGACCAAAAACCACTGATATCCGAGCGGCCAAAATTGTAATCTTCCAAGAATAAATCTTGAGGTCCCTGCAAACCATTCATCGACCAAAAGAAACGATCGGATGGATTGTTTAATGTTACATTTTGATAGGCGAGCGTATAACCACCAAAGAGATTGAGCTCAATTTTACGATCCATCTCTGCGACACTGTAAGAAAAAGTTTGGTTGAGGTTGGTCCAGATTCTTGAAATGGATTCTCCGAAAGAAAAATCAACTGCAGTTGTATAATCTTGAAAATATTCATAGCGATTGGTCCATTGCAATTGATAGGCTGGTTTGCGGTAGTTGAGCGTATGCTGTACAAATGCACCACGTCCTTTTGTGAAAATAACGGCTTCATTACTTTGCAAAATTCCTTGAATCAATAGATCATTATGCGCCTCATGCCTTGCTTTTCTTTGACCAAAATTGATAGCAACATAGGGTGACAACGCAATAAAATGACTATTGTTTTCACGACTCATGCCGAAAGATTTCACAGATAAACCCAAGCGCAGGA
>CAYPVA010000047.1:0-12478 GCA_964414045.1 uncultured Lishizhenia sp.
GTATAGGTCTAAAGCTTATCGAGGGTTCGAATCCCTCTCTCTCCGCTGAATAAAAGCCCTGAAAGTACAGGGCTTTTTTATTTAGATCCTAAACAAAAGAGCAAGAATAAGTCGCGTTTCAGATTTAACTAAGTCTGGTCTCCAATTCGGGTCCAAAGCCGAACTAGAAAAGCCTGTTTGTGAGGTGACTCCACCTCTGCCTGCAAAATATGGTACCGATGAATGACGATTAACAAATTCAAGTCGTAAGGTGAGACTTTGATTAGGCATAAAATCTAAATTAGTTGACCAATCCCAACCTGTAAATTGATCACCTGGGTTAGCGCTAAAAGGGAATAAACCTTCCGTTTGAGTTGGTTGGTTTGGATTTGGTAAAGGGCTTGCTTGCCCTGTTGGATAAAGCACTAAATAACGACCTGGATTTGTCATCATACCACCACCAATTGTCCAGGCACATTTATCCTTTGCAAACCAAATTCTATTATAAATCATAGCACTTACAAAATACTGTTCGGGACCATTTAAGCTATCGCCTCTGACGAATCCATTCACACCACCTCCTTTCTCAAATCCGATATCTCCGGTTAATGAAAATGCCATTTTTGTAATTCCGGTAGTGTTAGGTTTTGAAAAGTACCTTAGCAGAAAGCTATTGTCTGAATGAAAGCGTTTTCGATTTTCAATTCCTGCCGCATCTGTACCGATATAATTATTTGTAATTACTTTCAATTTTTCGTTTGGGCACCAAGTAATATTTCCACCAAAGCCAGGCATTGAGTTAAACTTACCATAACTCTGCCAACCATTGATAAGCCAAGCTTCTAACTTTAGATTTTTTGCGGGGAAAATTTGAAAACGTAGCCCATTAAAAAACCATGGAGTATTGTCAGAGGTAAAAGAAGCCTGATATTCCCAATTCTCTGCTTGATAATAAGAATTAAGCCCAATATAAGACATAAATAATCCAGCATCAATATTAATTCCTTGCCATTTATTAAAATGATAACCTGCGTATGCTTCACTCAAGTAACGATAGGCATTTGAAAGCTGGTATTGCCCTTTATACGGACTTAGATCATTTCTAGGAACAACTTGTGTCCTTGTTCCAAACTGCGTCATGAATCTTGCCCTGGCTCCGTTATATTCAAAATCACCCCCGAAATGTAAAGCTGAAAGCTGAACTTCGTTGTTTCGGGCAAGTGCGGTAGAACCAACCACTGTATGATCAATGGGATTATTAAATGAATATGTATAATTCAAGTCCAACAAAATATTCGGCGTGAAGTATTTAAGATTCTTCCAGATATTTTCGGTACGTCTATCCGAGCCATTTTGCCAAGTCATATCCATACTTTCAAAAGGTGCTTGTGCTTTTACAAAAAATATAAGAAGCGTTGTTACTCCTAAAAGAAATAAATTTTTCATTTGAAATCTATTTTCGAGTGAGTTGAATTGTTGTCATCGGTTGATATAATAAAGGAATGTATTCTACTACAACATCACTTTTATCTAGTCCAAATGCTTTTTCATCACTTAGGCTATGGTTCTTTAGCTTAAAGTATGCATTTAAAAGTAAGCTATCTCTGAGCGTGAACTCATTTTCAACCGATAGGTATTTTTCAATTACTACAAATTTGAAATCAGGTTCGGGATTGTATTTCGTTGAGCCATCTGGTTTAATATGTAGGTTAAGCTCCCTATTTGTAACTAAGTCCTGTAGAATTCTCTTAAAATACAATTCAGTTTTTGGTTGAATTCTAAAGCCAACATTGATGTTTATTTTAATAACCTTATCATCAAATAATTCTGTCACATTATAATTTAGCGTATAGGGTTCATTTGTCCTATTCAAATGAACAAACCAATAGACAACTGCTCTTTTAGGGTTTTTTGATAAAATAGACTTAATGATTTTTTCTTCAATTTCTGGTCTTCTATCTGCTTTAGTCAGATAAACTAAGTGTGTAGCAAATTTTGGGATTTCTTCATCATCACTTAACTGATTGAGTTGTTCAGTATACTTACCTAATTGAACAAACTTTGTGTATTTATTATTGATTTTCCTTGCTGAATACCAAATGTACATGATTGCAAAAATGAACAATTCGAAAAATAGAAACATCCATCGCTCTTTAATTTTGGCAACATTAGCAATGAAAAATGATAACTCTATCGCTCCAAAAACTAGTGCAAATATTGCTACGTATATTTTATTCCAATGTAATCTAAATCTCAAGAAATAACACATCAATAATGTTGTCATCAACATGGTTACAGTAATTGAAAAACCATAAGCAGCTTCCATGTGTCCGCTTTCTTTAAAATATAGTATCATTAAAACACAGCCAATCCACAAAATTGTATTTACGCTTGGGATATAAATTTGACCCTTTGATTCAGTAGGCTGTCTTACGGAAACACGTGGCCAAAAATTCAAATTGATTGCTTCATTTATTAATGTAAAGCTTCCGCTTATCAATGCTTGAGAAGCAATAATCGTTGCCAAGGTAGCGATCAGAATACTTGGTAACAAAAACCAATGAGGTACAATTTCAAAAAATGGATTTCTCCCGTTTAAAGTTTCAGCACCTTGATTCATGAGCCAAGAAGCTTGACCTAAATAACTTGCCACAAGACTTATTTTTACAAAAAACCATGTAACCCGAATATTTCGTATGCCACAATGACCTAAATCTGAGTACAAAGCTTCTGCGCCAGTTGTACATAAAAACACAGCCCCTAATAACCAAAATCCTTTGGGATAGTGAATCAATAAATCAATTGCATACTTTGGATGGAGTGCATTAAAAATTTCGGGATGTTCAGAAATATTTGCAAAACCAACTATTAGTAACATCGTGAACCAAATTGCC
The DNA here is from genome assembly GCA_964414045.1 of uncultured Lishizhenia sp. Lineage (GTDB taxonomy): Bacteria > Bacteroidota > Bacteroidia > Flavobacteriales_D > Crocinitomicaceae > UBA952. The sequence goes on from CAYPVA010000047.1 coordinate 2,874, forward strand.
ATTATTGGGCCGAATGCTTTTCCTATGGCATCTGTTCCGAATCGTTGAAAGAAAAATAAAAAGGTTAAAATCGCAATTACAATTCCAACCGTTAAATTATTTCCCGGGACAACTATGTTTTGTAGACCTTCCACCAGATTTAAACCCTCAACGGCAGAAGCTACTGAAATCGGGGGAGTAATAATCCCATCAGCTAATAAGGTAGTAGCGCCGAGTATAGTCGGAATGACCAATTTCTTGCCGTAGCGTTTAACCAAAGAATACAACGAAAAAATACCCCCCTCTCCTTCATTATCAGCTTTGAGTGTTAGCCAAATGTATTTAATTGATGTTTGAAAAATTAATGTCCAGAAAATACAAGAAACGCCTCCATATACCAATTGCTCAGTAATTTGACGATTGCCAATAACAGCTTTTAAAGCATAAAGTGGGCTGGTTCCAATATCACCGTAAATGATTCCTAAAGCAACTAATAATGAAGCTGCTGTTATCCTACTTGAATCTTTTGATTGTAAATTGTCCATCTGTGAAATTTTGATAGACAAAGTTGACGCTTCATTTATGAGTAAAAAATAAAAGTTTTGAGCCAGAAATAAAGAAATAATAAAGAAGTCTAGATGAACCTGTACCCAACGCCACTTTCAGTCAAAATATGCTGCGGTTTATTTGGATTTATTTCTAACTTCTTTCTCAATGTCCTTACAAAAACCCGCAAATATTGGGTTTCGGTTTGAGCACCAACGCCCCAAATTTCTTTAAGAATATAGGAGTGTGTTAGCACGCGTCCAGTATTTTGAACTAAAAGACACAATAAGTTATATTCGGTTGAGGTAAGTTTGACAATTTCATTTTGAAGCATGACAAGACGTGCAGAAAGATCGATAGACAAATCTCCCACTTGCAATAAAGTTGATGATTGAATATTTTGATTTCTTCTGATTGCAGAGCGAATTCGAGCAAGTAATTCAGCACTTCTAAAAGGCTTTGTTAAGTAATCCGTGGCTCCGTTATCAAGTGCTGCTACAATCTCTGACTCCGAATTGATCACAGATAAAATAATAATCGATTTTGAATACCAACTTTTCAATTGTTTGAGTACTTCCTGCCCATTGATATCTGGCAAACTTAGATCCAATAAAATTAGTTCTGGGGGGTGATTAGCCGCCATTAAAATCCCTGCCTTCCCTGATTCAGCTTGGATCACTTTATAATCATTGCTCTCTAATGTAATTTCGAGAAGTTTCCTGATTTGAGGCTCATCATCGATAATCAATATTTCCGCTTTATTCATTTTTCAAATTATTCAAATAAGACTGCCCTGCAGGGAATTTAACGGAAAAAATTAGCCCCTTTGGTTGATTTCTCGAGACTGTTACACTACCGTTATGCGCCTCAACAAACCCTTTGACTATTGAAAGTCCTATGCCAATGCCACCTGAATTAGTCTGAGAACTTCTGTAAAATTTATCAAATAAATATTTGAACTCATCGGTATCCACCCCATCGCCATTATCCTTTATTTCAATAAGACAAAATTTACTTTCAGCCTTAACAGAAATAACTATCTCTGAATCATTTGGGGTATAATTAATAGCATTACTGATTAAGTTTAAAACGACTTGTTCAATTAAACCTCTGTCTAATTTAAAGTAAGGCAAATTCTCATGAGCTTGAAACGTTATGCTCTGTGTTGCAGGTATTGGTAAATTGTGTATTACAGAATAAATCAATTCATTGGTATCACACCAATCTAAGTTTAATTTTAACATCCCGGTTTCTAATCTGCTAATATTCAGTAGATTTTCTACGTGCGCATTTAGTCTGAGTCCTGCAATAGCAATTTGATCCAGTAATTCCTCTTGATTTTGGGCTGAAATTTTATCTCGGTTTTCCTTTAAGGTATCTACAGAACCAATGATCGCTGAAATAGGCGTTCTTAATTCATGTGAGAGTGAATTGAGTAAAGTATTGTAAAGTTTAATTGTGTTTTCCTTCTCTTCCTTATCTCTCACTTTTTCCTCTTCTTTTCTGATTTTAAATGTCAATACTGCATTCACAGATGCGATAAAAAAATACATTAAAAACATCAATAAGTCTTCCGCATTGTCAATATGGAAGGTATGAATGGGTGGGATAAAAAAGTAATTCCAGATGAGTGCGCTAAATGTTGAGGAGACGAGCACGGGTAAGATATCAAAAAGCATCGCCAAAACAGAGACGTTTACCAATAATATCAAGGCGGATGTCCTGTATCCAATAAGTGGAATTGCTATGTAACAAGCTATAGCGGATAGTAATACAGATCCAATACTAAACAGGTATTGATTTAATTTACTATATGGGTATTTCTGAAGAATTTTCACGTTCGTTGCCTGGCTGTAAATTTACGGCCTCATTTATAAAGATTTTATAAATTTTGCAAGCGCTCATTCAGCGCTTTACACAGCCAAGCAGAACCTGCGCCTACCAGCGCACCCACTAATACATCGCTTGGGTAATGGACACCTAAATGCATCCTTGAGTAACCAGCAGCTCCTGCCCATAAAAATGAGGGTGCAATGACGTACCACTCAGGAAAGGCCATGCTCAGGGAAGTTGCCACTGCAAAAGCCTCAGAAGTATGACCTGAGGGAAAGGATGGACTTCCTGCTCCGGTTAGTTTTTGAATATCTGGATATGTAACAAACGGGCGTTCTCGGTCAATGGTAAATTTCAAAGTGGTGGTGATAACCGCAGAGCTCAGGAGGGTAGCGCCAATATAATACCCCTTGTTTTTGAGCGTTTGGTCTTTTTGAATGAATCCAATTGTTGTCACAACCAATGGCGCTCCTATTCCTATTGGAGATACTGAATTAGTAATGAATTTAAATGCAGGATCTAATGCCTGATTGCGTTCTAAGTTGATTTTTCGCAGTAAGTCAATATCAAGATTTTGAGAAAAAATAGCGCTCCCAAAAACAAAAATATATACGAATGTGAATGCTAATTTTTTCATTTGAAAGGTTGTTTTGAGCCAATTTTACTGAAAATCAGGATTAGGAAATAAGCTGTACATGTGGTCTGTGTCTACGTCATCGCCAAATTGATAGCGGTGCTTAATGGTAGCTTCTTTGCGAAAACCAAATATTTCCATGAGGCGATTTGACGCAATATTATCCGTTGCTACAAAAGCTTCGATTCTATGAAGTTGCATCTCTTTTTTACCGTATTCAAGAATCGGCACGAGCGCCTCAGACATATAGCCCTTGCGTTTGTGCTCATCGGCTTTTAAACTGTAAAAAAGCTCTGCGCGATGGTGTTGTTGCGCCCAAGAATGATAGCCCGCCCAACCAATGACTTGAGCTGAAGATTTTTCAATGAGTTGGAAAAATTGAATCGTCAAATTGTAGGTAGAGAAACCTCCTTTATAGCGGCTACATTCCAACTCGTATTCCTCTTCATTTCGATGGCCAAAAATTTGCATGATTTCTTTCTTGGAAGCCGTTGCAAAAATTTCATTATAAGTATTTTGATCAAACGAGATCAAGTCCAAACGATCGGTAGAAAACACCCTATTTTGATGCGGAAAAACAAGCTTATTTTTCTTCCTTGAAGGACGCTTCTGGAGGTCTCCTGTACAATTTGGACAAACAAATTTTAATTGTTCGGATGCACAAGTTTCACAATAGGTGCATTCATATGAACAAATGAATGCATCGGTCGCATCCTTCGTTAATAATTTTGCACATAATTCACAGGTTTCTTTGAGCTCTAGCATACACCAAATTTACTATCTTTGTTCTTATGCGCAATTTGATCGCTTTTCTGCAACGTTTTAGGATATTTTTAGTCTTTGCCCTGCTGCAGATACTCGCGATTTCATGGTATGTTACTTACCTCAATTTTCCGCGCAATCAATACCTTACCACTACCAACGATATCTCCATTCAAGTACTCGAATGGGAGCACGACCTCACCAAGCACTTCAACCTCAGCAAGAACAATACACAACTGCAGTGGGAAAACATTTATTGGCGCAAAAGACAGCCCCAATTCATGTACCAAATCTCACGTGCAAAATATAAAATTAACGATACTTTATTTGAGCAGCAGTACACCTATATTCCTGCTGAAGTCATCAATTCAAGTGTTACGCGTCGAAACAACTATTTTACAATTAATGTTGGAAAGGCTCAAGGCATCAAAAAAGGTATGGGCGTCTTTTGTCATGAAGGAGTAGTTGGCGTCATTCATTATTGCTCAGATCATTACAGCTTGGTAAAAACCGTGCTTACCAAAGATATCAACATCGACGTGAGCATTCAGATGAAAAAATCAGACCTTCCAGGCTTGCTCAAATGGGATGGTCGCAATCCTAGATACGGCATGATTACCGGCATCAACAACGACCTTCGTATTAAAAAATGGTCCAAGGTTGTTACCCGAGGAGGTTCTGGTATTTTCCCGAAAGGCTTACCTGTAGGAAAAGTAAGTTATACTGAACCCATTGAAGGCCAAGCGCTTTGGAAAGTTGAAATTTTGTTTTCTGCCGATTACCGCAGTCTACAACGCGTTTACATCATCAAAAATATGCACCTCGACGAACAACAAGCGTTAGAGGCGCAAATACCAGCAGACGAAGAATAACATGAATGTAGTCACCAAACATATCCTTCGCTTCTTTGTCTTGACATTCTTGCAAGCCTTGATATTCAATCAGTTGAATATTGGTTTTGGCATACACCTCATGATTCAACCGCTCTTCATCATGCTTTTGCCGTTTGAATTAGGTGTCATTCCCATCATGGGCTTGGCATTTTTAATGGGGCTCATCATTGACATTTTTTCCAACACCTACGGCCTCAACACTTCTGCCCTGGTGCTTATGGCTTATCTCAGACCTGTTGTTTTCAAATTTTATGGGCCTCGTGAGGGTTATGATCCACTCAAAGAACCAACAGCTCATGACATGGGGACACGCTGGTTTTCAACAGTTTTCGGAATCCTTATTGGCTTACACACTTTTTGGTACTTCCTCATTGAAATTTTTGAGTTCAGTCGCTTCTTCTTTATTTTACAAAAGACCATACTGAGTGGTGGGCTCTCATTCTTACTTGCTCTGCTCGTTCAGAGTTTTCTATTGAACCGCAATCAAAAGAAATGAACCTAGACGCCAGACGCAACGTCATCTTAAGTTTTATCGTACTCGTTATTGGGATCTACCTTTTTCGGCTCTTTTACATGCAGGTCCTAGATGAAACCTGGACACTCCGTGCGCAAGAAATTGCCGAAAAACGCAAGGAAATTTTTCCGCCACGTGGTGTCATTTTTGACCGAAACGGCAAAAAAATTGTAACCAACCAGACTTACTATAACCTCATGATGGTCGAAGACAGTATTCAAAACCTGGATACGGCGGCTTTTGCAAAACTCATCGGTTGGACAACCCAAGAAGTGCGTCAACGCTTTAAAGACATTGTAAAGGGTGAAGGCACCTACTACAACAAAATCACCGGCAAACGAACCTCTAACTATCAGAAAATCAGGGCCTATCCTTTTCTAAAAGAATTGACGCTCGAGGAAATGTCGAAAATTGCCCCCCATTTGGCCAATTTCAAGGGCTTTCATGAAGAAGCAACAAGTGCCAGAAACTATCCATTCAAAAGTGCGGCAAATATCTTGGGCTATTTATCTGAGGTTACCCGTGAAGAAATTGATGAAGACCATTTCTACAAACCCGGCAATAATATTGGGCGGGCGGGCATTGAGCGCTTTTATGAAACCGAACTGCGCGGGGTAAAAGGCATCAAATATATCGTAACATCTGCGCTCAACAATGCCATTGAATCCTATGCAGACGGTAAATACGATACCACTGCCAGACAAGCTGAACCACTCAAGATGGGTATGGATGTCGTGCTTCAGGCCTACGGCGAGCAACTCATGCAAAAGAAAAAGGGTTGTATTGTGGCCATCGAACCTTCAACCGGAGAAATTTTGAGTATGGTGTCCGCACCAAGCTACGATCCAAACTTATTGGTAGGAAAACGCAATATCAGTAGCAATTACCCCAAATTAGCCACAGACCCAAACCTCCCACTCTTCCCAAGACCCCTGCAAGCCGAATATCCCCCTGGATCGATTTTTAAACTGGTGCAAAGCTTGATCGCAATGCAAGAAGGAGTCATTACCGCCAATACGGGTTTCCCTTGTGATAAAAGTTTAGTAGGCTGTCACAACCACCCCTCTGCACGCAACATTGCTGAAGCCATTCAATATTCCTGTAACCCTTATTACTACATGGCTGTTCGCCGTATCATCCAGCAAGGCGTCAAGAAAAATAACTTTGCAGACGCCGAATACGGACTCAATAAATGGTACCGATACATCCGGAGCTTTGGTTTAGGTGATGTTTTTGATACCGATGTCAGTGGGCAACGTGCGGGCCTCATTCCAAATTCTAAATTTTACGACAAATGGTACGGGCACCACACTTGGGCCTTTTCCACCATTCGCTCTATTTCTATTGGTCAAGGAGAAGTCAAGCTCACACCCCTGCAAATGGCCAATATTGTTGCCATTATTGCGAATAAGGGTTGGTATTACACGCCTCACTTCGTGCGCTCGATCGGTCGCAAGGGGCCGCTCCCTGAATTCAAAAAAAGACACTGGACCATGATCAATTACAAGCATTTTGATCCTGTCATTGAAGGAATGCGTCGGGTTGTAAATGAAGCAGGTGGTACCGGTAAAATGGCACGTCTTGAAGATATTTTAGTTTGCGGTAAAACCGGAACCGTTCAAAACCCACACGGTGAAGACCACTCTGTATTCTTTGCTTTTGCACCCATGCACAAACCAAAAATTGCTGTGGCCGTTTTTGTTGAAAATGCAGGTTGGGGAGGAACTTGGGCTGCTCCTATCGCCTCATTAATAATCGAAAAATATTTGAAAGGGAAAGTGTCAGACCCCGACAAAGAAAAACGAATTCTTGAAGCTCAAATCGCCTATAAATCTTCCAACTGATGCGCAAAGAAGAAAGCCTTACCGCAAATTTAGATTGGCCACTTTTTGGAGCGATCATTGCAATGCTCATCATGGGCTTAGCAACGGTTTACTCCGTTGCTTTTAACGAAGAGGCTCCGTCATTATTCTCCTTTTCTGAAAAATACGGACGTCAATTATTTTGGATCATCTTCTCTTTATTTCTTGGACTTTTAGTCTTTTTGATAGATGCCGATATCTACCGTCGATTTGCCATCCCGATTTACCTTTCAACACTGGTTTTACTTGTAATTGTACTCTTTATGCCTGCGGTGCATGGCGCACATGCTTGGCTTGGGGTGGGGTCTTTTGGTGTGCAACCGGCAGAGTTTGCCAAAATTTCGACCTCTTTACTATTAGCCAAATATATCAGTGGGCTTACTGTAAAGCAGCAAACAACCAGTACCGTATTAACCGCAAGTAGTATTCTATTAATTCCGATGGTGCTCATTCTCTTGCAGCCCGATGCCGGTACTTTTGTTGTTTTTACCTCCTTCTTGTTTGTGATGTACCGCGAAGGGCTCACTTTTGACCCTATTTTATTGAATTTTGTAAATGCCATCCCTGGTGTTCGCTATAAAGAAACCTGGGTAGGATCTCACTTTATTCCTATCTTATTTGCGCTTGTACTTTTGAGCATTATCACTCTTTTGTTAGACGCCGTAGTATTCCATGTCAACTTATTTAGTTTGGAACTCGAACTCAGTGGATCTTCAGGGGTCATCTTTGGATTACTTGTGATCTACCTCATTTCATGGTTACTGATGCAACGATTCAGTACGCGCCGAGATCGCTCGCGCATGATGGTTGTATTGACACTTGGACTCATCATTGCCAGTACCATTAGTTTTACAGTTGATAAAGGTTTTGATATGTTGCGGCCTCACCAGAAAGACCGCATCGAACTTTTCCTTGGTTTGCGCGAAGATCCTAATGGTGACGACTACAACCGAAACAGAGCCATGGCAGCGGTAGGTTCAGGAGGTTTTCTCGGAAAAGGATACCGAGAAGCATCCGTTTCAAGTGTACGCTCGAATCACGTTCCCGAGAGTGAAACCGACTTTATTTTTTGTCCTTTTGCAGAAGAATGGGGCTTCGTAGGTGTGCTCATTCTATTTGCACTCTACTTATTTGTGCTTTTTCGCATCATCATTATCGCTGAAAGACAACGATCGGCATTTAATAGAATTTATGCCTATTGTGTGGCCATGATCCTGTTTTACCACTTTGCCATTAATATCGGCATGAATATTGGTTTTGCGCCCGTCATTGGTATACCATTGCCCTTGTTTAGCTACGGGGGCTCATCCATGATGTCCTTTAGCGTGATGTTATTTATTTTACTCAAACTTGATGCACAACGCAAAGATGTTTTGCGCTAATTAGTTTTTAATTTTGAACTATGAAAAGAAATGCAACGGTCCTGACAGATCAAGAACAAAAAAAGATGACCAAAATATTTTGGGCCTTCGCCTTGCTGCCTTTCTTTTTGGTGGCTAGCTTACTCTTACTTCAGTCCGAAGACGACCTCCCTCCCGTCTCGATGCTAGACAACCCACCAGAATTACAAGCTTCACTGATTTTAGCCAAGAAAAGTGTCAAAGAAGATACCGTTATTGGTCGTTTTTGGCAGGTCAATCGAACGAGTGTCAAGTATCGCGAAATTTCACCGTATGTTACCGACGCCCTCATCTCAACAGAAGATGAACGCTTTTTAAAGCATTCGGGTGTAGACTTCAGAGCGTTGGCCAGGTCCTTTACATCTTTAGGTCGCTCAGGCGGGGCCTCTACTATTCCGCAGCAGTTGGCAAAATTGCTTTTCACCCTTCAACAACGACAAAGAGAAGAATTGGCACGTGCGAGTGGCGAAAAACTTGAATTACCGTATGTGGGTGGAATTCTTGGTAAATTCCGACGCGTCAGCGAAAAAGCGCGTGAAAACATCATTGCCAAACGTCTTGAAGAACGTTTTACCAAAGAGGAAATCATCACGATGTACCTCAACCAATTTGACTTCTTGTACAATGCGGTAGGTATCGAAAATGCGTCAAGAGTTTATTTTGACAAACGACCAAAAGACCTGACAAAAACAGAAGCCGCCACCCTCATAGGTCTCTGTAAAAATCCAGCTCTTTACAATCCATATTCGTATCAAATCAGAAATTACCGCGCTAAAATTGCCGAAAAGAAAGGTATTAGCCCCTCTGAGGTAACAAAAGCAGATATCCTTGAAGCGCGTTCCAAAGATTCTTTGAACGCCATTTCCAGACGCAATCAAGTGTTATTTCAATGGCTTAAAAATTCAGAGAAAGGAAATGAAGCCTTGCGTACCAAAATCACGCGTGAAGAATACGATCGCATTAGCAAAGAGCCTATCACTATACGTTACCGCTCTTTGGACCACAAAGAGGGCATGGCACCTTATTTCAGAAAAGAACTGCGCACAGAAGTGCAGTCCATCCTGCTTTCTAAAAAGGCTGACGGCACCTTTAAATATCTGCGTGAAGATGGCAACCCTTACGACATTGATGCAGATGGTTTGAGAATCTACACCACACTGAACCCAACCATGCAGCGCTATG